>JAOUEE010000072.1 GCA_029858875.1 Acidimicrobiia bacterium | reverse complement strand
ATCAGATCGAGGCCGGTCAGTACTTCTCCTACCCGGGCCGCAAGTTCCAGCACCAGTTCCCGGAGTATCTCGACACCTTCCAAGGTCTGCCGGTGGTCGTCGATGCCATCGCCCACCTGGTGTGTGACATCGAGGACCGCCTGGTCGGCCGATACGACCACGACCTGTTCTTCGCTCGGGTGAGCGCGGCGCAGGAGGGTCGTCTGAAGGAGCCGCCGCTGCTGTATTCCAGCCGATTGGGCTGGCGAAGCACCGGGGACAAGGCCCGCGAGCCCGGCGTGTCGATCCGCGATCGCCTGCTCGAACGGCTCGACCAGGCCAGCACCGATGGGCCGCCATCGGCGTAGGAACCCGCGTGGATGGGGACGGTCGTGTGGTCCGGCGCCGGGCCCGCATCTCCGCTCACGTTCGCCACGCTCACGGGCCGCTCGGGCCCGGCCGGCGCGAATAGTCTCTCTGGTGCTCGGCCATCCGCTCGGCCCCTAACCCCCGCCTGCGGCGGGCCGATGGGTACCGAAGGAACACCGGGAGAACACGATGGTGCACAGGTCGAGGACGCGACACAACCCCGCCCGTCGGGGTGGGGCCGGCTCCGCTCTCGTGCGCCCGACACCCCCGGCCGAGGCGTCGCGCGCGCCAAGCCGTAGCGTGCACGGCATGCGCCGACGCACCAAGATCATCGCCACCATCGGTCCTGCGTGCGAGGACGAAGCCTCCCTTCGGGGGCTCATGGAGGCGGGCATGGACGTCGCCCGGTTGGGACTGGCCCACGGCGATCTCGACGGCCACCTCGAGCGATACCACCGCATCCGGCGGGTGGCAGCCGAGTCCGGCCGACTCTGCGGGATCCTGGTGGACCTTCCCGGCCCCAAGATCCGCCTGGCCGACTTCGGCACCGCTCCCATCGACTTCGAGAAGGGCAGCCGCTGCAACGTCCGCGTCGGCGCCGATTGCAGCACGATCGATGACATCGAGATCGAGTATCCCGGCCTGCTGTCCGATGTGCAGGTCGGCGACCGGCTCAACATCGGTGACGGCCGCTTGCTCATCGACATCGTCGAGAAGGGCAACGACCTTCTCGTGGCCGAGGTGGCCCACGGGGGTCGGCTCAGCGGCCGACCAGGCGTCCACGTCCCCGCCGATCGGCTCCAGATGGCCACCCCCACCGACGAGGACCTGGTGGCCCTCGACGCCTTCATCGAGGTCGGCGTCGACATGGTGGCCGTGTCATTCGTCCGCTCGGCCCACGATGTCCGCCGCGTGGGCACCGAACCCCATCCCCGCGGACCCCTCGTGGTGGCCAAGATCGAGACCCGTGCGGCGGTCGACAACCTCACCGGCATCATCGAGGCGTCGGGCGCCGTGATGGTGGCTCGTGGCGACCTCGGCAACGAGTGCAGCATCGAGGACCTTCCCCCGCTGCAGAAGGAGATCATCCGCGAGTGCATCGCCCTCGGGCGGCCCGTGATCACGGCCACCCAGATGCTCGAGTCGATGATCACCAATCCCGCTCCGACCCGAGCCGAGGCGTCCGACGTGGCCAATGCGGTGTGGGACGGCTCCTCGTCGGTCATGCTCTCGGGAGAGACCGCCATCGGCCACGATCCCATCAACGTCGTCCGCACCATGAGCCGCATCGCCCGCCGAGCCGACGAGGAGTTCGATCACCATGGTTGGGCGGCCGAGCTGGCCGAGCTGCGCATGACGGATCGGGACGGCTCCAGCAGTTCGGTGACCGACGCCATGACCCTGGCGGGATGGCGGGCAGCCGAGGAGCTCGGTGTCGACACCATCGTCTGCATCTCGGGCTCGGGCTTCACGGTGCGGTCCATGGCCCGTTTCCGGCCCCGTGCCCAGGTACTGGGGTTCTCCCAGGACCCGCGCACCGTGCAGCAGCTCACCATGAGCTGGGGCACGGTGCCCATCCAGCTCGATCCCGAGATCGGCGAGAACGATCGGGTGGCCGAATCGCTGATCGCCGCCCGCGAGCAGGGCCATGTGGCCAGTGGGGACCTCGTGGCGGTGCTCGCCGGGGCGGCCAGCACCGCCCCCAGCACCAACATCCTTCGCATCGAACGGGTGCCCTGATCGGTCGACGCGGCCGTCGCCGGGCCCGTCAGTCCGTGGCGCAGCGCGGGTTCTTGTCCACCGGGATGTCGACTTCTTGGCCGTAGATACGGCACTTGCAGGTGTCGGCGCAGTCGGCGAGATCGGCTCGCTGGACCCACAGACTCACCCCGATGAGGGCCATCACGGTCAGCAGCGACGCCTTGACCGCCATCTTGGTGACGAACCTGGCCACCAGGACCATGCCGACGAGGAGCAGCAGGAGCAGCACCGGTATGAGCCAACGCAGGGTGTCGACGTCCAGGAAGTCAGGAACCATGGCGCCACGGTACCGGGACAGATCGGGCCGGCCGGGTCACCCGGTACAGTTGCGGCCCACCGGCCATGTCTGGAGCACGCGTGACTGAAGATCAGCCCATCTCGTTGTCGTCGACCGGCCCGCCGGAGACGATCCTCAACCACGACGAGCACGAGCTGCGCACCGCCCTGGCCGAGGCGTTGTCCGCCCCCGGCGACGAGCAGCGGGCGCGGGTCGTCGACGTCGCCGTGCGCTGGCCCCGATCGCTCGACGCCTGGGCCCATCTGGGTCGCCTGGCTCGCGACGACGCCGAGGCCTATGCCGCCTTCCGGGTCGGCTATCACCGTGGCCTCGACCGACTTCGTCAGGCCGGCTGGCGGGGAGCCGGCTTCGTGCGGTTCCGCCACACGGCCAATCGCGGCTTCCTCCGCTGTCTGGCCGGCCTGCAGGCCGTGGCCGAACGGATCGGCGAGGAGGACGAGGACGAGCGGTGTGCGCTGTTCCTGCGCCAACTCGATCCCGACTGGCCGCCGCCCGATCTCTGGAGCGACGACTGACCGAGCGGGTCGGCGCCGTCCTCTGCGGGGGCAACAGCCGGCGCATGGGCGAGGACAAGGCGCTGATCGTGATCGACGGCGTGGCGCTGGTGGCACTGGTCGCCGAGCGCTGTCGGCGTGCCGGCTGCGAGCGGGTGGTCGCCGTCGGGGGCGACCACGCGGCACTACAGGCCGTGGGCCTCGACGTCGTCGATGACCGTCATCCCGGTGCCGGCCCCCTCGGCGGCATCATCACCGCGCTCACCGAGGCCGCACCCGACCAGCTGGTGTTCGTCGTCGCGGTCGACCTACCCGGCGTCGAAGCAACCGACATCAGCCGCACGCTCACCGCGCTGGACACCCGGCCGGACGCCGACTTGGCCGTCCCCCTCACCGCTGACGGGCGACGCCATCATCTGCACGCGGCCTGGCGGCCCCGGGCCCTCCGCACGCTGGAGGCCGCGTTCGAGGCGGGCGAGCGCGCCCCCCGTCGGGCACTCGGTGGCCTCACGATCGTCGACGTCGCCGCAATCGGCGCAGCCGGCCTCACCGATGTCGACACCCCCGAGGACCTGCAACGATGGCAGCGTGATCGCGGCATCAGGGGCCCCGACCGGTAACCTCGCGCCGAACACCATGCACGACCACACCGTTCCCGAGATAGACGTCGATCAGCTGGAAACGCTTCTGGCCGCGGGCGCCACCGTGATCGATGTGCGGGAGCCCCACGAGTACACCGAAGCCCGCATCGCGGGTGTCCGCCTCGTTCCGCTCGAGACGGTTCCCGAGCAGGTCGACCAGTTCCCCCGGGAGGGACCGGTGTACCTGGTCTGCGCCATGGGCGGACGCAGCTTCCGCGCCGCGGAGTTCCTTCGCGGGCAGGGCGTCGACGCCGTGAATGTCGCTGGAGGCACCAAGGCGTGGATCGAAGCCGGCAAGCCCTTCCAGACGGGATGACCGACTACCGGATGGTCGATACCGACGCCGCGCTGGCCGAGGTGATCGACGCGCTGATCGAACAGCCCCGGTACGCCATCGACACCGAGTTCCACCGCGAGCGGACGTACTACCCCAAGTTGGCGCTGGTCCAGATCGCCTGGCCCGATGACCTGGTCCTCATCGATCCCCTCGCCGTCGATCTGCAACCCGTCGCCCAGCTGCTGGCCAGCGACACCACGGCGGTGATGCACGCGTGTGGCCAGGACCTCGAGGTGCTGGAGCTGGCCGCCGGCACTGTTCCGGTCGAGCTCTTCGACACGCAGGTGGCCGCCGGCTTCCTCGGCATGGCCACGCCGTCGCTCTCGTCGCTGCACGAGCGCTTCCTCCAGAAGCGCCTGCCCAAGGGTGATCGGCTCACCGACTGGCTGGCCCGGCCCCTCAAACAGGGCCAACTCGACTACGCCGCCTCCGACGTGCGCTACCTCCTGCAGATCCACGACATGCTCACCGAAGAGCTCGAGCAGCGGGGTCGACTCGAGTGGGCCGCCGACGAGCTGGCCGAGGTCCGCGAGCGGGTGCGGACCGTGCGCGACCCCGACGAAGCGTGGCGCAAGATCAAGGAGACCCGCCATCTCAAGCCCAAGGCCATGGGGGTGGCGCGGGCGGTGGCGGCCTGGCGCGAGCGCCGGGCCGCCGAGATCGATCAACCCGTTCGCTTCGTTCTACCCGATCTCGCGGTGGTCGCCCTGGCCCAGCGCACACCGTCATCCACCGCCGAGCTGAAGGGTCTGCGCGGTGTCGATGACCGCCATCTGCGGGGCCGTGTGGGCGAGTCGGTGCTCGAGGCGGTGGCCGAGGGACTGGCCGCACCAGTCACCAAGACGCCGGTCAGTCGCTCGTCGGAGCCACGACGTGAGCTGCGGCCGGCCGTGGCGCTCATCAGCGCCTGGGTCTCGCAACGGGCCCGCGAGCTGGAGATCGACACCACCCTCCTCGCCACGCGAGCCGACATCGAAGCGTTCGTGCGGGGCGACGACGACGGCCGGCTTCGCCACGGTTGGCGGGCTCAGGTGGTGGGTGGGGGCCTCACCCACCTGCTCGAAGGCGAGGCCGCACTGGCCTTCGATTCGGACAACGGCCTCGTCCTCGAGGAGCGGACCGGCCGGCTTCACACCGGTTGATCGGCACGCATCGATCATCGACCCGGGGTGCGCCGATCGGAGCTACCGATCGAGCTACACTGGTTCGTCTGCCAAGCACGATCGGGAGTGTGACCGTGAAGAAAGGTCGACACAGGCGATTCGAAGAAGCCCGTGCCCTGAAGCGATCCGACAACGTCGACTACGACGATCTGTTCGACAGCCTCAATCCGGATGACGATCAGCCCAAGCCCGAACACGAGGCCTGGGCCGACCTGGCCGAGAACGACAGCGACGATCCCTGGGCCGATGTCGCCGCCGAGTTCGAGCAGGACCCCGCCGACGACGAGGCCGAGGCCGAGTCGGCCTGAGCACCCGGCTCTTCCAGCACGGGCGGCCGCGCCAGACCATGGGCGGCACCGGACCCACCCCGTTCGATGGGCCGCTCAGCCGCCGGTCTGGTCGAGGATGTCATCGAGCTTGAGGATGTCGTCCACCCGGACGATGCCGATGAACACGTCGTGGCCGTCGGTGACGGCCAGCTGATCGACGTCACCGCGGTCCATCTCCGCCACCGCATCGCGCAGCGTCCACGACGGCACGGCCGACGGCAGATCGGTGCGCATCACGTCCTCCATCAGCGTGGTGTCCCACGCCGCCCGGTCCAGTTCGGCGACGTCCTCGAGACCCACCATGCCCCGGTAGGCGGACCCGTCGACGACCGGTACCACCACTTCGCGCCGACCGAGCACGTGGGTGAACATGAACTCGGAGACCGTGGCGTCGGGCGGCACGGTGAACACGTCGGTGGTGAGCGCCGATGACAACGGCAGGGCGAAGCGGGCCTCGAGGTGACCCATTCGTTCGGTCCGCTGGTACGACGACACCGAGTTGGGCCCGGTCACCAACTGGCTCACGGCCGCAGCGATGAGCGCAGGCACCACGAACACCCCACCACCGGTGGACTCGGCCACGAACATCACGGCGGTGAGCGGTGCTCGGTACCCGGCACCCAGGAAGGCGGCCAACCCCAACGTGGGGTAGAGCGTGGGCTTCTCGCTCCCGAGCACCTCACTCACGAACTGACCCAGGATGACCCCCAGGGTGGCGAGCGGAATGAAGACCCCACCGACGCCACCGGCGGCCAGGGTGACCACGGTGGCCGACAACCGAATGCCGAAGAGCAGAGCGATGAGGCCGATGGCATGGTCGCCGACCACCCATTCCATGGCCCGATAGCCCGGTCCGAGGCTCAGTGGCTCCTCGAAGAAGGCGTCGCTGGCCACGGTTAACCCGGCCAGGACCACGGCGCCGAGGGCCACCCGAAGCGGCAGGCTCACGGACTCGGCTGTCTTGGCCCGTCGGACCAACCACGCGAAGCCACGCGCGGCCAGGCCGGCCACCACACCGAGGAGCAGGGCACCGCCGATGTCCGCCAGGTTGAACTCGAACAGCCCACCCCCACCGCCGTCGAAGCGGGCGCGGCCGATGAACGGCACCACCGGGTCGGTTCCGATGATCACCACGTAGCTGATGTAGCCGGCCGCAGATGCCAGCAGAGCGGGCAGCAGGGCTCGCCGAGTGACGTCGTCCCGATACGGCGCCTCGAGGGCGAAGATCACGCCGGTGGCCGGCGTCTTGAACACGGCGGCCACTCCGGCCGCCGCACCGGCGGTCAACAGCAGTTTGGTCTCCTCGCGTCGGAAGAACCGGTGCAGACGCTCCTGGAGCGTCAGACCAATGGTCGAACCGGCATAGATGGCCGGGCCCTCCAAGCCCACCGCGCCGCCACTGCCGATCGTGAGGGCGCCGGCCAGCATCTTCACCGGGAACACCCGCAGGGGCAGCCGCGGGTGACGATCGTGGAAGCAGCGGACGTACTCGTCGGACGTGGCCGCCGAGGATCCGGGCGCACCGAAGTGCAACACGGCCGAGGCGAGAGCCAGACCGATCCCTGGCGCCAGCGCCAGCTGCCAGAGCGAGAGGTTCTCCAACTCGGCCAGGAGCACCTCGGACACGGCGAGCTCGAACACGGCCACCACCGCTCCAGTGATGATGCCGGTGAGTACCGACAGGGCGAGCACCCGGGTGAAACGACCATGGCCGGTGCGCAACGCCGACCGCATCAGCTCCACGAAGACCTCGAAACCGCCGAGCAGACGCTGTGGGATGGGAGCAGGTCGGCCGTGTCCAAGGCTTCGATGCTATCGGTCGCCCGCCTGGGACCACCGGGACCGGGCGGCGCGGCCGGTCACCGCCGGAGCACCGGGTGGGGGAGGACGTGCTCCCCCGGGGCGGCCTCCAGGTGGCCGACCAGACGCTCGTAGACCTCGGCCCCGACCAGCTCGATCAACTCCTCGGCGAGCGTCAGATAGACGGGGTCGACGTCGACGAAGGCCAGAGGGTCCGCGGTGCACCACCAGTGGAAGTCGTCGCCGCCGCCGCCCCAGTCGCGGGTCTTCCACTCACGCAGAGTGAATGTCGTGTGGTCGTTCTCGTCGTCGTGGTATTCGAGATGCAAGGGGAGTTGCCAGCACACCTCCGGCTTCCAGTCGAGCGGGCGCTCACCGGCGGCCACCGCGCCGCGGTGCAACGCACACCCGGTGCCACCATCGAACCCCGGCCGATTGAGGAACACACAGGCACCATCGACGGTCAGCGTGAGCGGATCGCCGTCGTCATCCTCGCCGATGACCGATTCGGCGTCGGCGACGCGGCGATGGTGCTGCCACGTCTCGGGATCCAGCCGCTCGGCCGCAGCCACGACGCGGTCCCGATCGGCATCGTCGGCCAGATGGGCCCCGTGGCTGCAACAACCACGCTGCAACTCGGGGGCGGGCTCGTCACCGACGCCCGGGCAACCGCGGTCCCACACACACGTCCAGTTGCTGGTGAGGAAGGTCACGTCGAACAACCACGTGCGCCCGTCATCATCATCGAAGGACAACCACTCGTGCGCGTCGGCGGGTGTCATGGCCACGCCGGTGCTGCTGGGCTGGCTACGATCGCCGCACCATGGCCGGAGAATTCGAAGACATACGCGCCCGCCTCGAAGGCATCGCCGAGGAGTTGACCGACCTCGCCATCAGCCGTCTGCGCGACTCGATCGATGCCGGCGGCACCGAGCTTCCCGTGGACGAGAAGCGCATCACGCGGGCCCGTCGGGCCGTGGAGAAGGCCGTCCATCTGCTGAGCGAGCGCGACGACTTCTGAGGCGCCGCGGAAGCCTGAGGTATCGCTCCCGCGAGCGGATCCGTCGGCCATCACGCCAGGTCGTTGATGCGCCGGACCATCTGGCGCAGCCGTGAGTAGCTGGCCCGATCGAATCGGAAGGCGATCCGGTCCTTGTCCAGCGCGTCACCGTCGTCGATCTCGGACTGGGTGGCATCGATCTTGTCGATGGTGCCCTCGGACACGATGTCGGCGAACTCCCGGTTGAGCTCGGCCAGGTCGGCTGCGGCGATCTCCTCGCTGAGCCGTATCACCAGGCGGCTCCCGACGAAACGCATCGAATGGTAGATCCGGAAGAAGAGACAGATCTCGTCCACCGCCGCGTCGACGCTGTCGGTGATGAACACCAGGTCGAGATCGTGAGCCGAGATGAGCCCGGCACCCAACAGCTCATGCTCGACGAACTCGCGCCAGGTGTCCCAGTACGTGTTCCCCGGCGGATCGATCAGCACCACGGGCGCCAGGTACGACTTGCCCGTCTGCATGAGCGTGAGCAGCTCGAAGGCCTCGTCCATGGTGCCGAAACCGCCGGGGAACAGGGCATATCCGTGGGTCTCCTTCATGAAGGTGACCTTGCGGGTGAAGAAGTACCGGAAGTTGATGAGCTTGGGGTCATCGGCGATGATCTCGTTGGCGCTGGCCTCGAAGGGCAGCACGATGTTGATGCCGAAGCTGTTCTCGGGCCGGGCCCCCTCGAGCCCGGCCGCCATGATGCCGGGACCGGCACCGGTCATGACCATCCAGTCATGAGCGACCATCGCCGCACCGAACGCCCGGGCCGACGCGTACGCCGGATCGTCCGGGCGGGTGCGGGCCGAGCCGAAGATGGTGCACTTGCGCACATCTCGGTAGGGCTCGAACACGTGGAAGGCGTAGCGGAGCTCCTTCAGGGCGGCGTTGACCAGCTTGAGATCGGCCCGACCCACCCGCTCTCGTCCCATCCGAATGGCCGACACCACGGTCTCGAAGACCAGATCACCCTGATCGCCGGGCTCGGACAGCTCGACCAGCTCGGCCACCGCCCGGTCCAGACCAGGGTCACCGGTGCGATATCGAGGAAGTCGGTCCACGAGGTCTCCTCTGCGGGTTCGGGCTGGCTGATGCTACCGGGTGGGTGCGGCCGCTCCGGTGATCAGTCGGCGGTGACCGCCAGCCGGGTCCGCACCGGCCTGGTTGCGATCAGGGGTGACGGGTCGGCGACGCGTTCGTAGGTGGTGCTGCGCTGCACGAGGGTGCGACCCAGCGGTTCGACCAGGGCGGCGAAGTCGTCGACGGTGACGACCTGGCCGTGATCGGCGCCGGCGGCGCGCGAGATGTTCTCGTTCATGAGTGTGCCGCCCAGATCATTGACCCCTGCCTGGAGCAGTTGGTTGATGGAGCCGAAGCCGGTCTTCACCCATGATCCCTGGATGTTGGGGATCGTGTCCCGATACACGATCCGGGCGACGGCGTGCATCAACAGGTTCTCGCGAAACGTCGGCCCCCGTCGGGCCTTGCGTTGGAGGTAGATGGGCGACGCCATGTGCACGAAGGGCAGCCCGACGAACTCGGTGAAGCCGCCCGTCTCCTGTTGCAGCCGGCGGGTGGCGACGAGGTGACGGGCCCAGTGGACCGGGGCCTCGATCGAGCCGAACATGATGGTGACGTTGGAACGCAGCCCGACCGAATGGGCCACCCGATGGGCCTCGAGCCACTCGTCGGTACTGATCTTGTCGGGGCACAGTGTGGCCCGGATCTCGTCGTCGAGTATCTCGGCTGCAGTACCCGGGAGCGAGCGCAGCCCGGCATCCATCATGCGGCGGAGGTACTGATCGAGCGGCTCGGCCAGCCGACGAGCCCCCTCGGTCACCTCGAGAGCGGTGAAGCCGTGCACATGCATGTCGGGCACGGCTTCCTTCACGGCGCGGGTGACATCGATGTAGTAGTCACCGTCGAAATCGGGGTGGATCCCGCCCTGGAGGCACACCTCGGTGGCGCCCGCCTCGGCTGCTTCGACGACCCGGTCGGCGATGTCGTCGAGGGTCAGCAGATACGGGGCTCCGCGGAGATTGAGCGACAGCGGGCCCTTCGAGAAGCCGCAGAATCGGCACTTGAAGGTGCAGACGTTGGTGTAGTTGATGTTGCGGTTGGCGACCCAGGTGACCACATCGCCCACCGCGTCGGCCCGCAGCTGATCGGCCACCTCGGCCACGGCCACCACCTCGGGGCCGCGCGCCGAGAACAGCGTCACGATCTCGTCGATGCCGACCTCTTCTCCGTCGGTCACACCGGCCAACACATCGGCCACCGCCCCATGGGCCCGTGCCGATCCCGGCACGATCACCCTGGGCTCTACGGGCCGTCCCGAGTACCAGGCCGTGTTGGCGTCACCGACGAGCACCACGTCGGCCCCGTCGGCGGCCTGCCGATTCTCCATGGTCCGTTCGGGGAACAGGGCGCCCGGATCGTCGCGCCCCAGCGCCTCGGAATCGCTGCGGTCGAGGACGGGAAAGACCAGCCCCGGGTCGAGCCAACGTGCGGGCTCGGCCGCGTACTCGGGGTAGATCGTGAGTCGAGGGGCCAGCACGTGACCGCGCTGCTCGGTGACCGACTGCAGACGCTCGAGGGCCGGCCACGGGCGCTCGGGGTTCACGTGGTCGGCCGTGACCGGCGAGACCCCACCCCAGTCGTCGATGCCGGCGTCGATCAGCACGCCGAAGTCGTCGGAGAGGTTGGGCGGGGCCTGGAGGTGGACGTCCTCGGGCAGGATCAGGCGAGCCAGGGCGATGGTCTCCAGGTAGACATCGGGCGGACACGGCCGGGACCGATGCATGGTCGTACCGGCCTTGGGCCGGAAGTTCTGCACGATGACTTCCTGGATGTGCCCGTGTCGTCGATGCAGACGGGCGATCTCCTCGAGCGCGTCGATCCGGTCGTCGCGGGTCTCCCCGATGCCCACGAGGATCCCGGTGGTGAAGGGGATCGAGAGGTCGCCGGCTGTGTCGATGGTGGCCACCCGCCGGGCCGGCTCCTTGTCGGGTGAACCGTTGTGCGCATCGAGATCGGCCAGCGTCTCGAGCATCATTCCCTGGGACGGCGCGACGTGCCGCAGCTTCGCCAGTTCGTCGGGATACAGGGCTCCTGCGTTGGCGTGGGGCAACAACCCGGTCTCGTCCACGACCATGGCGGCCATGGCCGCGAGGTAGTCGATGGTGGTCTCGTAGCCGGCCTGACGAAGCCACTGCCGGGCCTGGGGGTAGCGCAGCTCGGGCCGCTCGCCGAGCGTGAACAGCGCCTCGTGGCATCCGACCCCGGCGCCGGCGCGAGCGATCTCCAGGACCTGATCGGGGGTCAGATAGGGAGCGTCGAGTCGGGCGGGCGGCTGGGCGAAGGTGCAGTACCCGCACCGGTCGCGACACAACATGGTGAGCGGAATGAACACCTTGGGTGAGTAGGTCAGCCGTCGCCCGAATAGCTGATCGCGCCGAGTCCGAGCCTCGGCCATCAGTGCGTCGAGCGGCCGATCGAATCTGGTCACAGGTGAGCTCCTCGTTCAGCCGTTGTCGCGACTGGCTATCTCGCGGGGATCGAGCACGTCATCGCAGCTCGGGCACCGCACGGTGTGTTCGATGGGAGTGCCGCACGCGTCGTGCACGAGGACCGTCGGAGGTGGGCCATCGGTGCACCACCGGTCGCCCCACTGCATGAAGGCGATGAGCGCGGGGGAGAGGTCGCGACCCATGTCGGTGAGGCGGTACTCGTGACGAACCGGCCGTTCCTGATACGGCACCCGCTCGAGGATGCCGTTGTCCACCAGTCGGTGGAGGCGGTCGGTGAGGAGATTGCGGGCGATGCCGAGGTCTCGCTGGAGCTCGGTGAACCGGTGCCGACCCCGGAAGACGGCTCGCAACACCAACAAGGTCCAACGATCACCGATGAGATCGAGGGTGCGAGCGATGCTCGAGCCGGGGACCCCCGATTCGAGGGCGGCGTGGTTCACGCTGCGCACCCTAGCCAGGGTCGGTTTCGATATGCAACCGACCTACGACCGGCCCCTGGAGCGCGGTCGGCGCGACCGGTGATTCAGAGGCGGTCGGCCTCTTCGCGCAGCGTTCCCAACAACTCGTCGAAGCTCTTCGCGAAGGCCGACACCCCTTCGTGCTCGAGCTGGGCGGTGACATCGTTGAGGTCGAGCCCCACGGCGGCACATCCGTCGATGACGGCCTGGGCCTCGTCGACCCCGACATCGATGGTGCGCGACACGGTCCCATGGTCGACGAAGGCCGCCAGCGTGTCGTCGGGCAGCGTGTTCACGGTGTCCGGTCCGATCAGGCTGTCGACGTACAAGGTGTCGGGGTAGGCCTCGTTCTTGATGGAGGTCGACGCCCACAGGGGCCGCTGCACCCGGGCGCCACGCGCGGCCAGCGCATCCCAGCGGGGGCCCCGGAAGGTCTCGAGGAATGCCTGGTAGGCCAGCTTGGCGTTGGCCACCGCCACCCGACCCCGGAGCGCCAGCGCCTCGTCGGAGCCGATCGCCTCCAGACGGCGGTCCACTTCGGTGTCGACCCGGCTCACGAAGAACGACGCCACGCTGGAGATGGCCGAGAGATCACCGTCGTGGGCCTCGAGACCGGCCACGTAGGCCTCCATGACCGCCCGGTGGCGCTCCACCGAGAACAGCAGGGTGACATTGATGCTCCGGCCCTCGCCGATCATGGTCGCAATGGCGGCCAGCCCGGCCTCGGTGCCGGGGATCTTCACGTAGAGGTTCGGCTGATCGATGGCCGAGGCGAGCGCACGAGCTGCCGCCTCGGTGCCGGCGGTGTCGTGGGCCAGGCCGGGGTCGACCTCGACCGACACGAACCCGTCGTGGCCGGCGCTGGCGTCGTACACCGGCCGGAGCAGCGCCAGCGCATCGGCGATGTCGGTGGTCACCAGCGCCCAGTACGTGTCCTCGATGGAAGCCCCCGATGCCAGCAGGTCGGCGAACTGCTCGGTGTAGTCGCTGCTGCCGGCGATGGCCTTCTGGAAGATGCTCGGATTGGATGTGAGGCCACGAACCCCATCGTCGACCCATCGGGTCAGCTCGCCGCTCGTGATCCATCCCCGGCGGAGGTTGTCCAGCCATGGGCTCTGGCCCTGTTGTTCGAAGAGCTGGTGCAGGCGGGTCATGGGTCAGGTCCTCCGGGGTGGACGAGTCAGCCGAGAAGCCGACGAGCGCGGGCCAGGACGTTTTCGGGGTTGAGACCCAGCTCGGCCAGCACCGTAGCGCCCGGTGCCGACGCGCCGAACCGATCGATGGCGACCACGTCGTCGACCCACCGGTGCCAGCCGTGGGACACCCCGGCTTCGACACCGAGTCGGGGAACGCCGACGGGGAAGACCTCGGCGTGGTAGGTGACCGATTGGGCCTCGAAGTGCTCCCAACACGGCATCGACACGACCCGGGCTCGCACATCCTCGGCGGCGAGCTGCTCGGCCACGACCACCGACAGGGCCACCTCGGAGCCCGTGGCGGCCAGGATCAGATCGGGCGATCCGCCCGGGTCCACCACCGTGTAGGCCCCGAGCGTGACCGGCGCCCCGGCGGTGCCGTCGAGCA
>JAOUEE010000391.1 GCA_029858875.1 Acidimicrobiia bacterium | reverse complement strand
CGATCGACCGCGCCTATTTCTTGAACTCGAGACTCGCCCCGCTGGCCGTGGACCCGGGGGGCGGAGTGTGGACCAGCATCCGATGCAGTGGGGCCCTACTCACCGATCCGGGCGACGGTTCGGTGGCCGAAACCCTCACGACGGCCGACGGGTTGCCGTCCCTGCGCATCACCGACCTGGAGGTCGGGCCCGATGGGGTCATCTGGATCGCCACCCTCGACGGCCTCACCCGGGTGGTCCGCTGAGCACCAGGGCCCTACTGGTACTTGCCCAGTTCGAGCCGGGCGACCATCGCCCGGTGGACCTCGTCGGGTCCGTCGGCCAACCGGAGGGCGCGCGCCATGCCCAGCAGGTAGCTGAGCTCGGCATCGGCCAGGCCCTCGCCACCGTGGATCTGGATGGCGGCGTCGACGACTCGCTGCAGCACATTGGGGGCGACGACCTTGATGGCCGAGATGTCCACGAGGGCGCCGAAGGTCCCTGACGTGTCCAGCTCCCATGCCGCCTTCAGCGTCAGCAGACGAGCCTGGTCGATGGCCATCCGGCTCTCGGCGATGACATCCCGGTTGCCGCCGAGGTTCATCAGGGGCTTGCCGAACGCGATTCGATCGACGGCGCGCCGGCAGAGTCGTTCCAGGGCTCGTTCGGCTGCGCCGATCGCACGCATGCAATGGTGGATCCGACCCGGACCCAGCCGACCTTGCGCGATCTCGAAGCCGCGCCCGGGTCCGGCGATGATGTGGTCGGCCGGCAGGCGAACGTCGTCGAACAGGATCTCGGCATGGCCATGGGGCTCCCCGAGGTGGCCGAGCACCGGCAGCATCCGCAGGATCCTCAACCCTGGGCTGTCCATCGGGACGACCACCATCGAGTGACGCTGGTGCCGGTCGGCCTGGGGCTCGGTGACCCCCATGAAGATCAGGAACCGGCAGCGCGGGTCGCCGGCACCACTCGTCCACCACTTCTGCCCGTTGAGCACGACCTCGTCGCCTTCCAACACTGCCGTCGCCTTCATGTTGGTGGCGTCGCTGGACGCGACGGCGGGCTCGGTCATGGCGAAACCCGATCGGATCTCACCGTCGAGGAGGGGCACCAGCCACTGCTCCTTCTGCCGGTCGGATCCGTACTGCACGAGCACCTCGGCGTTGCCGGTGTCGGGCGCGGCGCAGTTGAAGACCTCTGGAGCGAGGAAGCTGCGGCCGGTGAGCTCGGCCACCGGCGCATAGTCACGGTTGTCGAGGCCGGCGCCGTACTCCTCGTCGGGAAGGAAGAGGTTCCACAGGCCCAACGACCTGGCCTCGGCCTTCAGCTCCTCGACGATCGGCGGGATCTGCCATGCCTGCCAGTCGTCGGTGTGGACCAACTGGTCCTGGTAGGTCTGCTCGTTGGGCAGGACCCGCTGGTCGATGAAGCGTTTGACCTGCTCCATGACGAGCTGGGCCCGCTCGGAATGGTCGAAGTCCATGGCGCCACCCTAGGCACGAGCGCTGATCGAGAGCTCCGACGGCCGAGCGGCCCGTCAACCGACGTCGACGGGGTCCGAGATCGGTTCGAAGGTGAGGGTGTCGAGGTCGTATTCCGCCAGCACGAGCTGGTCGCGAGCATCGACCTTGTCCGAGGACAGGGACACGAACTCGTAGCCGGGGATCGACAGATCCGGGACGGCGTCGAGGGCGGCGGCCCAGGAGTCGTTGGTCAACTCGGGCCCGGCCGCCTCGGCGATCTGCGCGAACATCGCCATCCGCTGGCAGGCACCTGCCGTGCCCGACCAGTAGTTCGGCGCTCCTTCGTCGAGCTCCTCGGTGGGGATGACCTCGATGCCGAGGGCCTCTTCCACCACTGTGATGCACTCGGCAATGCGCTCGTCGTCGACCGATGATGGTCCGTTGTTGTTGGTGAGCACGCGCGTGTCGGGCGACAGCCCCTCGGGCGGAATGCTCTGCCAGTCGGTGATCCGGTCGCCGTTGCCCATAACGTAGGTGAACTCCGGCGCGCTCTCGAAGAACTTGATGTTGCGCAACTCGTCTTCGCCGAGGAGCACGATGGTGGACACGTTGTCGCTGCGGGCCCGCTCGATGAAGACCTCGACCTCGGCCCGGGTGGCCGTGTCGTCGCCGGTCGCCGTCGTCCAGGTCTCCACCGGCACGTCGACTCCGGCGGCGCGCAGGGCCTTGGCCATCTGCTCGACCTGCGCCTGCTCGTCGGGGTTGGACCCGACGACCATCATCGAACCCAGCTCCTCGAGGACGCCCGCTTCCTCCAGCAGGGTCACGAAGGCGGGGTTGCGGCGATCGAGGCTCATGTCGGTGGTCACCCACAGGCCGCCGGCGGACGCCGCCTGGTCGGCGGAGGGCAGACCGCCCACCAGAATCGTGTCGTGGACTTCGGTGATGCACTCGTTGACGATCTCGGCGCCCGGTCCGGAGAAGCCGTTGAGAATGGCGAAGACCTCGACGTCCTCGGTGAGCCGCAGGCACACCTCCTCGGCCGTGGTGGCCCCGACGGGGAGGTAGACGTCGTGGATCACCTCGATCTGACGCCCCAGCACGCCACCGTTCTCGTTGTACCAGGCCACGATGGCGTCCATCTGGGGGCGGAAGTCCTGGAAGGCGAGGTCCAGGCCGTAGTCGTTGTTCAGGGCGTCGAAGTCGATGGCGGTGTGACCGATGGTGATCGCCTCCGCCGTCACACCGCGGAACGAGTCGGTGAGGACGGCGGAGTCCTCCGGTGCACTCGTCTCGGGCCCCGTGCCGGATGCGGTGATATCGGGTCCCGCAACCGTCGACGTCGGCGTGGTGTCGGTGGCGGCGGCGTCGCCCGACCCCTCGCTGTCGCTCGTGCAGGCGCCAGCCAGCACGGCCACCGCGGCACCGACGACCATCCGCATCATCCAGCGATTCGCCATCTCGACCCCCCCGGTGTCGCCCGCAGTATTGCATCCTGGAGCGCTGGCGGGCGATCAGCCGGGCACGCCGTTCCGCTTCGTGGCGGGCCCGCCAGCCGAAAGTGGCCGGTCTGCTCAGGGGGTGAAGGTCACCGCGACGGTGTGCGCCGTCGTCCTCGACACGTTCAGCCGCCGAGTTGTCGGCTGGTCAATCGACGCTCGACCGACCGCGACGTTGGTGACCAACGCGCTCGGCATGGCGATCGAACAGCGTCAACCAGCCGAGGGATCGACCGTGATCCACAGCGACGCCTGGTCCATTCACGTCATGGGCGTTCACCCAACGAGCAATCGACTCCGGCCTGCTGCCATCCATGGGATCCATCGGTGATTGCTATGACTGCGAGGATCCTTCGTGTCGGAGATCTGCGGTTCTGAGAGGATCCCGGCTGTCGTTGTCTCGGGTGGCCTGACCCTTGTTATGACCGACTTCGTGTCCATGCGTTGACGTGT
>JAOUEE010000390.1 GCA_029858875.1 Acidimicrobiia bacterium | reverse complement strand
CGTGGTGGCCTTCGTCGAGGATGCCGCCACCCTGGTGCGGATCAAGACCCCGTTCGGGTTGACCACGCCCAAATGGAGCGAGGTGGTCGGCCTGGTGCAGGCGCTGGCCAGCCAGTACGAGGAGGACCTGGCCGACTTCGACGACGACCATGCCGCCGCCCTGGCCGCCGCCATCCGGCGCGAGCTGGTCCAGTTGGTGTGAAGAGCGCCCATCGCGCCGTCGAGAAGGGCGCGGGGTGGGTTCTGGTGGGCCTGCTCGGGGCGGCGTGGGTGGTCGGCTGTTCGGGTCCGAGCGAGCCGGACTCCCCGGCGGCGCCACCGCACGGCCCACCCACCCCGTCGGGCGATCCTGTCGACGCGACGCCGACCGCCGGTCTGGAGCAGTACCGGGAGCTCGGCATGGCGGCCGAGCTCAGCGAGCTCATCTTGGCCGCCCTCGTCTACCAGGGCGGGTGCACCGACCAGCGACCTTCTCCCGATGCGCTCATCGTTGCGTTGCCGACGGCGCCATTGCGCCGAACGGCCACCGAAGCCTTCGGTGCGCTGGCGGCCTCGGACTCGAGCTGTGCCGATCCCGCCGCGTGGCGGTCGGCAATGAGGATTGCCGCCGACCGCTTCTTCGATTTCGAGGAGGAGATCATCGCGGCGGGCGGGCAGGCGGTGGTGGCCCGCCCGGCATGGCCGCCCGGTGACGCCGACTCCGACACCGACCTCACCACGATGATCACGGCGGTCAACGACCGGCTTCATCGTGCCCTCAACGACACCGGACCGCTCCAGTCCACGAATCTGTGGATGAGCACCCAACATCTCGGCCACACCCTCGAGCTGCGACGTCTCGTCGCCACGGGTCGTGGACCCGACCTGCTGATCGGCGGCAGTTCCATCGGGTTCGCCGTCGACGCGGCGCGCCTCGGCGCCCTTGCCGGGATGGAGGCCTTCGGTGGGTCGCTCACGGGCGCCAGCATGCCCACGCAGCAGGAATGGCTGGAAGAGATCCGAGGCCTGGGGGTGGCACCCGCCGTGTTGCTCCTGCCCACCTCGACGCACGAACTGCTCGGTTGCCGGCCCGGTCGTGCCCTGGCAGAGAGTGCCGACCGCCGGGCTCGGGTCTTCGGCGCGGTGCCCCACCTCGAGGGCACCAACCAGCTCGAGCTGCTCCTCGGACCGGCCGCTTCCCCCACCTACCCCCTCTCCCCGGCGTTCTATGCCGACCTGTTGGACGATGGCCCGCAGGCCCTCGACCTCACGAACCGCGGTGCGATGGATCGACAACGACGTGACTTCGCTCCGACCTATGACGATCCGGAGATCTGCGACATGTTCCTCGACACCGTCGCCGAGCTTGTCGGCGACCAGACCCGACTCGGTGGCCGAGCGATTGTCGTCGTGATGCCCATCCACCCGGACCTGCGCTCACTGCACCCCGACGGGTTGGACGGTCACGAGTCGGCCTTCGACTCCCTCCGTCGCACGGTCTTGGCGAATGGCGGCACGGTGATCGACCAGCGCGCCGGCTTCGAGGCCTCGGCCTTCTACGACCTGGTGCACCTCAATCGGAGCGGGAGCGGCCGCCTGACCGATGCGGTGGCCGCCGCGCTGCGAGACTGAGACGCCGGTCAGCTCTCGCGGCCCATCACCCACCGGTCCCGCTTCCCGACAAGGGCGGCCGGGGCAGTACCGTGAGGCGATGGTCCTGGCCGAGCTGGAGGTGTATCACTCCCGACCGATCGCCCCCACCCGGCGGGTCGCGTTGGGTCGCAGCCGCCTCCCCGTCGACCCGGCGCCAGGCTACGGCGGGGTGTTGCTGGGAGGGGTGGCGGCCCGGTTCGCAGCCGACCTCCATCCCGATCTGGTCCCTGACCTGTACGCCCTCACCCGCGAGCTCGAGGCCGGCTGTCGCATCCCCCAGCCTCGGTTGCGTCACCGGTTCCAGACCGACCGGGTCGGCCTCATCCGCAGTCGCCACCGGCTGGTCCGAACCGCCGGCGACCTGGCCTTCTCGTTCGAGACCGACAAGGCGGCCCCGGCTCAGCATGTGCTGGCCGCGGTGTACGCCGCCGGCGAGCTCTCGCCCGGCACCCGGGCCACGGTGTTCGACGTCATCCGTCGAGGGTTGCGATGGACCGGACCCATCGGCCCGGCACTCATCCTCCATCTGTCGGCCGGGAGCGGCTCGGCCATGGCCCTCGACGCGGCCGCCATCGACGACCCGGTGTCGTGGGCCAGGGGTGTGCTCGGCTTCGAGAACGCCGACCGGGACTTCGACCGCTCCCACGTGCAGAAGCGGTTTCGTTCGCTGCTGCGCGAAGCCCACCCCGACCTCGGAGCGGGCGACGACGATGCGGCCCGTCGGATCGCGGTACTCACCGAGGCTCGACGTATCTTGTTCGACGCCGACTCGGTGTGAGCGTGGCCCGGGCCGAGGCGCTGCTGTTGACCCCCGGGGCCGGCAGCGACCGCGACAACACCACCCTGGTCGCCCTCGACGAGGGACTGGATCTGGCGGTGTCACGCATCGACCTGCGCAGCCGCTCGGTCGACAAGTGCGTGGCCATCATCGCCGAGGCGGCCGAGCTCCTCGCCGAATCCGCTGGGGTGACCCTCGACCGGGTGGCCATCGGCGGTCGCTCGTTCGGTGGCCGCATGTGCTCCATCGCCGCGTCGCGGCACCTGGGGATCGCCGCACTGGTGTTGCTGAGCTACCCACTGCATCCGCCGGGCAAGCCCGATCAGCTCCGCACCGACCACTTCGGTGACATCACCGTGCCCACCCTGTTCGTCTCGGGGGATCGCGATCCCTTCGGCACGCCGGCCGAGTTCGACACCCACGTGGGTGCCATCGCCGGGCCCGTCGATCGGGTGTGGCTGGCGGGTGCGACCCACGACCCCAAGAAGCACATCCCCGACATCGTGACCTCCGTCGCCGCCTGGCTCGCCTGAGCCGTATCCGTCGGGGTTCAGGCGAAGACGGTGACGGGGACGCCGAGGGGGAGGAACTCGACCAGCTGGGCGATGTCGTCGTTGTGGAGGCGGATGCACCCGCTCGACACCTGGGTACCCAGGGTCGCGGGGTCGTTGGTGCCATGGATCCCCAACTGGCCGGGGCCGCCCCGGAAGCTCTCGAACGTCTCGCTGAAGCCGCTGAGGCCATAGGCGAACTGTCCGTAGATCGTGTCGGGCCGCTCGGGCTCGAGGAGCTCGGTGATGTAGTACGAGCCGCCGGGGGTGGGGGCATTGCCGCGCGCGACGGCCACGACCGACTGGAAGACCAGCTCGCCCGAGTGGAACACCCGGATGTCGAAGTCACGCAACCGCACCTCGATGCGGTATTCGTGGGTGGCCAGCACGACGTCGCTCCGGCGGACCCAGCCGGTGGAACCGTTCGGCCTGATGGGCAGTTGCACCAAC
>JAOUEE010000389.1 GCA_029858875.1 Acidimicrobiia bacterium | reverse complement strand
CGAGTCGGGCCCCTACGGCGCCCACTGGTGGGTGCCCCGTCCCGGCCAGTTCGCGGCCCACGGCTACGAAGCCCAGCGGATCATCTGCGTGCCCGACCGCGACCTGGTGGTGGTCCGCCTGGGCAAGACCGTGATCGACCTGTCGGACAACCTCGACGGGTGGACGGCCGCCGTCATCGACTGCGTGGGCACCGACGAGCCGTGAGCGAACGAGGGGAGGCCCTGGCCGACGCCTTGCGTGCCGTGCTGTCGGCCGAGGAGGTCGGGGAGGTCACCAGACTGTCGGCCGGGTCTTCGCGCGAGACGTGGAGCTTTCGGGCCGATGACCGCCCCCTCATCCTCCAGCGGGGCCGCGGCGCTCCCTCGGCCGCCGCCACCTCGATGACCACCGAGGCGGCCCTGGTGCGGGCCGCCGGCCGGGCCGGAGCGCCGGTGCCCACCATCGTGGCCGCCGGCGAAGGCGACGATGAGCTCGGGCGACCGTGGGTGATCGCCGAACGCCTCGACGGCGAGACCATCCCCCGCAAGCTCCTGCGCGACGAGCAGTTCGCCGACGTCCGCCCCCGACTGGCGGCCCAGTGCGGCGACGCGCTGGCCCGCATCCACGCCATCGATCCGGCCACCGCGCCCGAATTGCCCGATGTCGATCAGCTGGCTTTCTGGGAGGACGTGTATCGCCAGATCGGTGACGCCCACGCGGTCTTCGAGCTGGCGCTGCGCTGGCTGCACCAGCATCGCCCGTCGCCCACCACGCACACGGTGGTGCACGGCGACTTCCGCAACGGCAACCTGCTGATCGGCCCCGACCGCCTCCGCGGCGTGCTCGACTGGGAGCTGGCCCACATCGGCGATCCCCACGAAGACCTGGCCTGGCTCTGCGTTCGGGCCTGGCGCTTCGCCAGTCGGGCACCGGTGGGTGGATTCGGCGAACGGGACGACCTGGTCGGCGCCTACGAGTCGGTGGCCGGTCGTGCCGTCGATCGCGCCGCGCTGACGTGGTGGGAGGTGTTCGGCACCCTGCGCTGGGGGATCATCTGCCAGATACAGGTCCAGTCCCACCTTCTGGGCATGCCGTCCCTCGAGCAGGCGGCGATCGGCCGCCGAGTGGCCGAGACCGAGTACGACCTGCTGCTCGTGCTGCCGGGTGGCGAGCAGCAGGTGGGCACCATCACCCCGGTACCCGACCCGGCTCCGGCGCGTGGCCTGCACGATCGGCCCACCGCGGCCGAACTGGTCGACGCCCTCCGGCACTACGTGACCACCGAGGTGGCCGACGCCACCACCGGCCGGACCCATCATCTGACCCGGGTCGCAGCCAACGTGTTGACCACCATCGAGCGGGAGCTGGCCCTCGGGCCCGAACAGGCCGTGGCCCACCAGCGGCGCCTGGCCCGCTTCGACGTCCACGACGAAGCCCAGCTGGCCGCCGACATCGCCGCCGGAGCGCTCGATGGTCGACTCGATGAGCTGACCGACCAGCTGTTCGACGCCGTCCTGGCCAAGCTGTCGGTCGCCAATCCCACCTACGTCGAAGACCGGCACCGGAGTCCCCATGGCCCAACATGAGATCGAGCTCACTGCCTATCCGGTGGTGTTCGCCGAACCGCCCGTTGAGGGCGGGTTCCAGGACGTCTACGGCGGAGCCGGCGAGTTGGTCGTGTTGGAGTCGTACCGCTACACCCCGGCCAACCACGGCTCCGACACCGTCATCGTGTTCATGCACCCCATCGGTGGCGGGGTGTACCTGCCCATGGTGCGGGCGCTGGCCCGGGCCGGCCACCACGTGATCTACTGCAACAGCCGCTACCGCGGGGTCGACAGTGCCCTCATCATGGAGAAGGTGGTACTCGACCTCGGGGCCTGCATCCGCGATGCGGTCGACCGCTTGGGCTACCGCAACGTGGTCCTCGGCGGCTGGAGCGGCGGCGGTTCGCTGTCGATGTTCTACCAACAGCAGGCCGAGCAGCCCACCATCACCGAGACACCGGCCGGCGACCCCGTCAACCTGCCCGGTGCCGAGCTGATCCCGGCCGTGGCCGTGCTGCAGCTGGCGGCCCACATCAGCCGCCACGGCACCCTCACCGAGTGGATGGACCCCAGCCTCACCGACGAGTCCGACCCGACAGCCAAGGATCCCGGGCTCGACCTGTACGACCCGGCCAACCCGGCCCAGCCACCGTACGACCAGGAGTTCCTCGACCGCTTCGCGGCGGCTCAGATCGCCCGCAACCGCCGCATCACCGCCTGGGTGAAGGAGCAGCTCCACCAGCTCCGAACCGATGGCCAACCGAGCGCCGAGCGGGCATTCGTGGTGCACGGCACCATGGCCGATCCCCGCTGGCTGGACCCCGCCATCGACCCCAGCGATCGGACGCCGGGGGTCTGCTACCTGGGCGATCCGGCGGTGGTCAACAACAGCCCCATCGGGCTGGCCCGGTTCGCGTCGCTGCGCAGCTGGCTGTCGCAGTGGAGCTACGACGACGCCCGCGGCGACTCGATCACCGCCGGACGCCGGACCACCGTGCCCGTGCTGGTGGTGTCCAACTCGGCCGACAACGCCTGCACACCCAGCCACAGCCAGCGGATGTACGAGGCCATCACCCACCCCGACAAGTCCCTGCACGTGGTGCAGGGGGCCAACCACTACTACCTCGGGCCCGACCAGGCGCCGATGCTGGAAGAGGCGGTGACCACCGTGTCGTCGTGGTTGACCCAGCGGGGATGGGCCTGACGGGAGCCTCCCACTATCCTCGCCGCCTATGACCGACGCACCCTGGCGCACCATCCCTCAGCTCATCGACGACGCCGCGGCTCGGTTTCCCCGACGCGAGGCGATGGTCGACGGGGACGTGCGATGGTCGTTCCCCGAGCTGGCCGAGCAGGTCCACCGGGCGGCGCGGGCGTTGATGGCCAGTGGCGTCGAGGCCGGCGACCGGGTGGCGGTGTGGGCCCCCAACACCTGGGAGTGGGCCGTCGCCGCGCTGGGCATCCACTGTGCGGGTGGGGTCCTGGTCCCGATCAACACCCGGTTCAAGGGCCGCGAAGCCGGATATGTGCTGGAGCGGGCCGGTGTCGACATCCTGTTCACCGTCACCGACTTCCTCGACACCGACTACGTCAGCCTGCTCCACGATGCCGACGCGGCCGACCGGCTCACCCAGATCGTGGTCCTGCGGGGCTCGGTGCCCGAAGGCTGCCACGCCTTCGCCGACTTCCTGGCCCGAGCCGACGAGGTCAGCGAGGCGGACCGCGCGGCCCGGTCCGCGGCGGTCACCGCCGACGATCTGTGCCACATCATGTTCACGTCGGGCACCACCGGCATGCCCAAGGGCGCCATGCTCGGTCACGAGGCGGTGTGCCGGGCCTACCTGGCGTGGTCGACCGTGGTCGGGCTCACCGAGGGCGACCGTTACCT
>JAOUEE010000071.1 GCA_029858875.1 Acidimicrobiia bacterium | reverse complement strand
AGAAGAAGGCGCCGGCCAAGAAGGTGCCGGCCAAGAAGACCGCCGCCAAGAAGGCCGTGGCGAAGAAGAAGGCGCCGGCCAAGAAGGTGCCGGCCAAGAAGACCGCCGCCAAGAAGGCCGTGGCGAAGAAGAAGGCGCCGGCCAAGAAGGTGCCGGCCAAGAAGACCGCCGCCAAGAAGGCCGTGGCCAAGAAGAAGGCGCCGGCCAAGAAGCGCAGCGTGGCCAAGAAGGCCGTGGCCAAGAAGAAGGCGCCGACCAAGAAGGCCGTCGCCAAGAAGGCGCCCGCCAAGAAGAAGGCGCCGACCAAGAAGACGTCGAAGCAGATCCCCTTTGTCGACTACCTCGTCCTGGGAGATCGCCCGTACCTGCGGGCCAATGAGTGCAAGGCCTGTGGGGCTCGCTTCTTCGACCGACGCAACGCCTGCGCCGCTTGCGGCGGGACGCAGTTCAAGAACGCCCGTGTCAGGAACCAAGGTGAGGTCACGTCGTTCACCATCGTGGCGATGGGCCCGTACGTCTCGGCCATCGTCGACTGTGGTGGCACCAGCGTGCGGACCACCCTCGTCGGTGTCGATCCCACACCAGAAGCTGTCACACTTGGTATGAAGGTGAAGCTGACCACGTACTCGATGGGCAAGGATGCCAACGGCACCGAGGCCATCGCCTTCGGGTTCACGCCCGTCTGATCCAGCCACACACGCACAGGGGAACAACCATGGCCAAAGACGACATCTGGATCCTCGGATCCCACATGACCAAGTTCGGCAAGCATCCGAACGAAGACGTCATCGACCTGGCGGCCGAAGCCACGATGGGCGCCCTTGCCGACGGCGGCGTGCAGATGAAGGACATCGGCGTGCTCGGGGTCGGCAACCTCATGAACGCCAGCGCCGGCATCGGCCAGCAGCTCCAGAAGCAGGTCGGGCAGACCGGGATCCCGGTGTACAACGTGTCCAACGCCTGCGCCACGGGCGCCACCGCACTTCGGGTGGCGATCATGGCGGTGAAGGCCGGTGAGGTCGACATGGGCATGGCCGTGGGGGTCGAGAAGCTGGCCGGAGCCGGCCTGCTGGGCCAGGGTCCGGGTCGTCCGGCCAGCGACACCTGGGAACCGTCCGGTCGCTTCGGCGCCCTGGGCTCCACCGAGGGTCGCATCGGCACCGGCATCATGCCGGGCGTCTTCGCCCAGGTCGGCATGGAGTACGGGCACAAGTACGGCGGCACCAGCTTCGAGCTGTTCGCCCGCATCTCGGAGAAGAACCACGCCCATTCCACTCTCAATCCGCTGGCTGCCTACCAGAAGCGCTTCACCCTCGACGAGATCATGAACGACGTCATGATCGCGTACCCCAACACCCGCCCGATGTGCTCGGGCAACTGCGACGGGGCGGCGGCCATGATCGTGGTCAGTGACGCCAAGCTCAAGACCCTCTCCAAGGGCCAGCAGAAGCGAGCGGTCAAGATCTCGGCGTCGGTGCTCACCAGCGATCCCTACGAAGAGGCCTGCCAAGTCCTTCCCGACGTCAACACGCTCACCCGCAACGCGGCCACGCAGGCCTACGAGCAGGCCGGCATCGGCCCCGAGGACCTCGACCTGGTCGAACTGCACGACTGCTTCGCAACAGCCGAACTGGTCCACTACGACAACCTCATGCTGTGCGAGCAGGGCGGTGCGGTCGACTTCTTCGAGTCGGGTGCTCCCTTCCGCGATGGATCGCTGCCGGTCAACGTGTCCGGGGGCCTTCAGTCCAAGGGCCATCCCATTGCCGCCACCGGCGTGGCCAACATCCACGAGGTGGCCACGCACCTGCGCGGCGAGGCCGGCCCGCGCCAGATCAAGGGAGCCAAGGTCGGCCTGGCCCATGTCATCGGCCTCGGCTCCGCCTGTGGCGTCCACATCCTCGAGAAGGCGGCCTGAGCCGCGTCGGTCAGGCCAGCTGCGCGAGCAGGGCTTCGGTGGTGGTCACCGGGGCCTGGCACGCATAGTCACGGCACACGTACGCGTGGCCATCGGCCCGGTCGACCCACAACGGCGAGTCGTAGGGTTCACCCCACGCCAGCACGGCATTGGGCGTGAATCGTCGCTGCACGGCATCGACCAGCTCTGGCGCGTCGCCCACGATGGCGATCTCGGTGAGGTCGGTTGCGGCCATGTCGATGGCCGCCAGCGCATGACCGAAGGCGGCCGGGTGCTGGCGGGCCAGGTCACCGATCAGCCGAAGCGTGTCCTCGGCGCGGTCCCGGTAGTGCTCGATGCCCGTGAGGGCGGCCAGCCGGAGCAGGCCCACCGCGGTCAGACTGTTGGCTGACGGCGTGGCGTTGTCCATCAGGTCCTTCGGCCGGGTGATCAGTGGCTCGGCATCGGCACCGGTGGTGAACACCCCGCCGTGGGCGTCATCCCAGAACAGCTGGATCAGGCCGTCGGCGCACTGGCGGGCCTCGTCGATCCACCGAGCCTCACCGGTTGCCTCGGCCAGGCGGGTGAAGGCGTCCACCAGCGCGGCGTAGTCGGCGGCATACGCCAGGTGCTGGGCGCCGTCGGCTTCGGCCTGCCAGGACCGCATCCACCGGCCATCGTCGCGCCGGAGCTCGTCCACCAAGAACGTTGCGGTGCGGCGGGCCTGATCGAGCCAGTCCGGTCGGCCGGTGGCCGCGGCCGCTTCGGCCAGTGCCCCCAGGAGCAGTGCGTTCCATTCGGTGAGCACCTTGTCGTCCAGCCCGGGACGAACCCGCTGGTCGCGCCAGCGCCTGAGATCGGTCCGGATGGCATCGATCTCGGGTGGCCGGATCAGATCGCCGCGCACCGGGCGCAACAAGATGTTGCGACCCTCGAAGTTGCCTCGCTCGGTCACGCCGTACCACTCGATGGCAGCGTCGGCCCGATCACCCAGCACGGCCCGGAGATCGTCCGGCGAGAATACGTAGAACTTGCCCTCGACACCTTCGCTGTCGGCGTCCTCCGCCGAATAGAACCCGCCGTCGGGGTGCCTGAGGTCACGGTGGAGGTAGTCGATCGTCTCCTCCACCACCTGGAGATGGCGTTGCTCGCCCGTGACCAGCCACGCGTGGAGATAGGTCCGGATGAGCAGGGCATTGTCGTACAGCATCTTCTCGAAGTGGGGAACCACCCATTCCTCATCGACCGAGTAGCGGCTGAATCCGCCCCCGAGGTGGTCGTAGATGCCGCCGGAGGCCATCGCGTCGAGGGTGGTGGTGACGACGTCGAGCACCTCGGGCTCGCCGGTGTGCGTGTAGTGACGCAGCAACGCATCCAGCGTCATGGCCGGGGGGAACTTCGGCGCCGTACCGAAACCGCCGTACACGGGATCGTGCTGGGCCTGGAGCTGGGCCGCGGCGTCGACGAGAACCGAAGCGCCCGGCAGGTCGGTACCGGGCTCGAGGCTGCTCAGGCGCCCGAGCTGGCCGGTCAGACGACTGGCCTGGTCCACCAGGCCGTCGCGTTGGTCGGCCCATGCCTGCTGGACGCGATCCATCAGCTCCATGAACGAGGTCATCCCATGACGGGCCTCCTTCGGGAAGTAGGTGCCACCGAAGAACGGCTCACCGGTGGGTAGCAGGAAGGCGGTCATGGGCCAGCCGCCGCGGCCTGACATGGCCTGCACGGCGTCCATGTAGATGGCATCGACATCGGGCCGCTCCTCGCGATCGACCTTGATGTTGATGAAGCGCTCGTTCATCACTCGCGCCGTGGCCTCGTCCTCGAAGGACTCGTGGGCCATGACATGGCACCAGTGACAGGCCGAGTAGCCGATGGACAGCAGGATCGGCTTGTCCTCGGCCTGGGCCCGCTGGAACGCTTCCTCGCCCCAGGGATGCCAGTCGACCGGGTTGTCGGCGTGCTGGCGGAGGTAGGGGCTGGTTTGGGAGGCGAGCCGGTTCATGGCCGAAACCTAACCGGCGGGATCGTCCCTTCGGCATGCCAGACTGCCCGGCGTGAACATCTGGATCATGGGAGCCCGGCCCAAGACCCTGCCGGCGGCCATCGTGCCGGTGGCGGTGGGCACTGCGGCGGCCGTCGGTCACGGCATTATCTGGTGGCGGGCCGTGGCGGCGCTGATCGTCTCGATCGGGCTCCAGGTGGGCACCAACTTCGCCAACGACTACAGCGACGGCAAGCGGGGAACCGATGGTGCCGATCGGGTTGGACCCGTGCGGCTGGTGGGGGCCGGTCTGGCCCCGCCATCGGCCGTCAAGGGGGCAGCCAGGTACTCGTTCGGCGTGGCCGCGGTCGCCGGTGTGGCCTTGTGCGCGGCCGCGGGCTGGTGGTTGTTGGGGGTCGGCGCTGCCTCCATCGCAGCCGGATGGCTCTACACCGGCGGGCCTCGCCCCTACGGCTATCTCGGGCTGGGGGAGGTGTTCGTGTTCGTGTTCTTCGGGCTGGTCGCCACGGTCGGTACCACCTACGTGATCTCCGAGACCATCACGGGGCTGAGCGTGCTGGCTGCGGTACCGGTGGGGCTGTGGGCGACGGCCTTGCTGATCGTCAACAACCTGCGGGACATCCCGGGCGACACGGCCGCCGGGAAGCGAACGCTGGCGGTACGTCTCGGTGATGGGCGCACCCGGGGCCTGTACACCACCGTGCTGATCGGCGCATGGGCTTGCGTCCTCATCGTGGCCACGCTCCGACCCTGGGCCGCCTTGGGCGTGATCGGCGTCATCGCCGGGATCGCACCATTGCGGTCGGTGTGGTCGGGCGCGGCAGGCGGCGAACTGATCCCGGTCCTGGCCATGACCGGTCGGGTCCAGCTGCTGAGTGGGGGACTCCTGGCCGCAGGCATGGCCCTTTCGGGGTAGGGCGAGCGGCGCTCGGGACCACGCCGACCGACCTCGTCGATACCGGTTCCTCAGGCCCGAGTGGCCACGATGAGCTGGGCGATGCCGGTGCTCAGCAGGCTGCGTTCGACGTGCACGAAGCCGGCGGCGGCGATGTCGTCGCACAGCTGCGGTCCCTCGGGGAGATAGGCGACCGACTTGGGTAGGTACCGGTAGGCGGTGCGATCCGACAGCACACCCCCGATGAGCGGAACCACCGAGCCGAAGTAGACGCCATGACCCCATCGGATCGCCGGATTGTGCGGCTGGGCGACCTCGAGCAGCGCGATTCGCCCCCCGGGGCGGATCACCCGGGCCAGCTCCCGATAGAAGCCCCCCAGCTCCACGAAGTTGCGGAGCGCGAAGCCACAGGTCACGCCGTCGACCGACGCGTCGGACACAGGCAGATGCAGCACGTCGGCGTTGGCGAGGGGTGCCTCCGTGCGGGCGGCCCCGAGCATGCCCATGGACAGGTCGAAGCCAACCGGTTGCAGACCGCTGCGCTGGAGATCGCGGCAGAAATCACCGGTTCCGCACGCCAGGTCGACCACCAGCGACCCCGGGGCGAGTCCCAGACGGCGGACCGTGTGACGCCGCCAGCGCACGTCGAGGCCGAAGGTCATGATCCGATTGACCAGGTCGTATCGAGGTGCGATGGCATCGAACATCGACGTCACCTGAGCCCGCTTCTGCTCACCGTCGGGTAGCTGCTCGGGATCGATGTCGACCATGCGGTCAGGGTAGTGGTGGGCCGGCTACGTCCAGCGGTCAGCGGTGGGCCAGAATGCTCATGCGATGGCCGTACTGTCCGATAGAGACCCCGTGACCGGAGCCGACGCCGTGTGGGCGGTTGAACCCATGACTCCCCGCCGAGCGGCGGTTCTCGACCAGTTGGCTGCGGAGATCCGCGACACGGTTGCCATCTGCGTCGTGAGCGCCCGTGATCGCCGCGTGCTGGCCCACCACGCTCCGGAGGCCTTCACCCCCGAGGAGTTGGGTGATGCGTTGTACGCGTTGGCTGGATCGGCCATCGAGGCGACGGCGGTGCTGGGCGGTGAGGAGTTGTTCGGCGTCGTTCGTGACGGCATGGTGCTCACCGAGTCGGCCGTGATCCACTACCGGGTCGTGGGTGAGGACCGAGCCATCATCGTGCTGGCCGATCTGCCCGACCAGCTGGCCCATCTCGAGGTCAGCCGCCGGGTGCTCGCCGCCTACGACGACTTCGTGGCGTTCGACGGGGCGTGAGCCGCGCCGGGCGAGAGCGGGATCGATCCTTACTCGAACCAGATCTTGGTGTATTCGCGGCTCTGTGGGTGCAACAGGGCGCCGAGCAGCGCGCCTTCGAACACCAGGCTGAGCAATCGGCCGAACAGCGAGTAGTCAAGCACGAAGATGAGCAGGATGCCGATCACCGTGGCGGCGATGCACACGTAGTACCCGAGGCGTTTGGAGTTGGCGATGCCGAAGGCGCCGAGGCCCTTGCCCATGGCGGCTACCACCATCAACAGATAGCCGTACTGGAGGCCGGTCAGCAGGTCGAAGACGGCCTGGATGTAGGCCAGCATGGTGGCGGTGACCAGGAGCTGGGGCTGGTAGCGGTTGATGAAGCGTTGGGCTTCCATGGACCTCAGTCTGGCATCAGGTGGGACGAGAACGGCGTAGGGCCACCGGAGCGGCCTCGGCCGTGGCCCGGAGCTGCCCACACGCCGCATCGATGTCGGTGCCCCGATTCTGGCGCACGGTGGCCCGGACGCCCCGCTCGCGAAGCGCGTCGCGGAAGTCGACCACCCCCCGGCGCGGGGTGCCCTGGGTCAGGTAGCCCGGCGTCGGGTTGAGCGGAATCAGGTTGACGTGGGCGCGGAGGCGGTAGGCGATGTCGGCCAGTTCAGCCGCATCGCGGGGTTGGTCGTTCACCCCGTCGATGAGCGCCCACTCGAACGAGAGACGCCGACCCTTGGCGTCGAGGTATCGAACGCAGGCCGCTTCGAGTGTGGCCAACGGGTACCGACGATTGATCGGTACCAACTCGTCCCGCAGGGTGTCGTTGGCTGCGTGCAGCGAGACGGCGAGGTTGACCGGCAGGTCGCTGTGGGCCAAGCGGTCGATGCCGGGCACCAGGCCGACCGTGGAGATGGTGAGGTGGCGGGCTGACAACCCGAGGTCGCCGTGGAGCCGGCGGACGGCGGCGTCCAGTTGATCGAAGTTGGCCAGCGGCTCGCCCATGCCCATGAAGACGACATTGGAGACCCGCCGGTGATCGGCGCCGGCTTGTTGCTGGGCGTGGATGACCTGTTCCACGATCTCGCCAACCGAGAGGTTCCGGCCGTAACCGGCCTGGCCCGTCGCACAGAACCGACAACCCATGGCGCAGCCCGACTGGGTGCTGACGCACACCGTGGATCGATCGTCGTAGTGCATGAGCACGGTCTCGATCTGGCTGCCGTCGCCGCACGTCCACAACCATTTGATCGTGGCCCCCTCGTCGCTGGTCGACCGGGCCGCGACGGCCAAGGCCAGGGGGAGCTGGTGGGTCAACTGCTCGCGCAGCGCCATCGGCAGGCTGGTCATGTCGTCGGGCTCGCAGCGCAGTTGGTACAACCCGTGCCAGGCCTGGTCGACGCGGTAGGTGGGTTGATCGTCGAGGAGCGCCGCCAGCTGGTCGCGGTCGCAGTCGTAACGGGTCAGCACGTTCAGGTCTGGCATTCGAAGGCTCGGTTGGTCTGGTGGTGGCGGAACCCGATGCGTCGGTACGTGGTGTTGGCGCGATCGTTGTCGGACTCGACGAACAGCATGCCGACTCGGAGCCCGGCCCGGCTGAGCCAGGTGAGGCCGGCCCTCGTGAGCGCCTCGCCGAGGCCTCGGCCGTGCCGATCGGGGTCAACGGCGATCACGTAGATCTCACCGAGCGGGGGGTCGGTGTCACGGTGGGTCTTCGTCCAACAGAAGCCGGCCAGTCCGTCGGCATCGTGATGCAGCAGGAAACCGTCCGGGTCGAACCATGGCTCGGCCATGCGTTCGGCCAGATCTTCGGCGGTCATCCGCCCCTGCTCGGGGTGCCAGGCGAAGGCCCGGTGGTTGAGCTCGAGGAAGTCATCGGCGTCGGCCGGGGTGAAGCCGCGGGTGATCAGGGTGGGCGCCGCCACCGGCAGCGGAATCCGTAGCTGCCAGAGATCGCGATAGGGCCGGAAGCCCGCCCGCTCGGGACCGGCGCCCGCGGAGTCGTCGGTGATGTCCTCGATCCAGTATTCGATGCGGCCACCGCCCTCCCGGCGGATGGCCTCGACGGTGGCGCTCAGTACTGTTTCGAGCGCAGACGCCTCGCCCGGTCCCACGTCGGTCGTCACCGTCCAACCGTTCGGGCCCGACTCGGCTCGCGCGGTGCCGACCGGGGTCTCGACCTCGAGCGTCGTCATGGCGGTGAGGGTAGCGCCGGCCGGGCGTACCGGTTGTCGGTCGTCGGAGTGGCTCGTATACATGGCCCATGGCACGACCCCGGACCCCGCGCGGCCGAGCGAGGCGCACCCACGAACGACTCGCGCTCGAGTATCCCGACGCGGAATGTGAGCTCGACCACCGAAATCCATTCGAGCTGCTGGCGGCAACCATCCTGTCGGCCCAGGCCACCGATGTCGGCGTCAACAAGGCCACTCCCAGGCTGTTCGCTCGGTTCCCTGATCCGTGGTCGTTGGCCGCAGCCACTCCCGAGGAGGTGGAGCCGTACGTGGACAGCATCGGTCTCTACCGTCAGAAGTCGAAGAGCCTGGTGGGGATGGCCCAGATGCTCGTCAGCGACTACGACGGGGAGGTGCCCGGCGCCATGAAGGACCTGGTTCGATTGCCGGGGGTGGGGCGAAAGACGGCCAACGTCGTCCGCAGCGTTGCCCTGAGACTGCCCGGGCTGCCGGTGGACACCCACGTCGTCCGGCTCTCGGGTCTGCTCGGGCTCACTACCGAAACCGATCCGGTGCGGATCGAGACCGAGCTCAATCCAATGGTCCCTGCAGCCGAGCGAGGCACGTTCAGTCTGCGGATGATCCTCCACGGCCGGAGGGTGTGTGTGGCTCGCCGCCCCGACTGTGCCAACTGCGTGCTCGACGATTTCTGTCCGTCGTCACAGCTCTGAGACCGGGGGCGGGTTGGCTCTTCTCGCCCGGGGTCGGTGCCGGAGGGCGTTGGATCGGCGCCCGCGCCCGCGATCGGGACCGCGCACGTTGCGAGGGTCGTCTGGTGCGCGGCTTGTTCGGCTCTGGTTCAGGGTGCTCGGTGCGCGGTTTCCTCCGGTCTGGTTCGGGGTGCCCAGCGGCCGCTCGGGCCGCGGCAGGTGCTCGGTCTCTTAGCCACAAAAACTTCGCGGCCACCAGGTGCAGTGGATTGGGAGATGCGCTAGTGTGACGTCACCAGGTTCCCGCCACCTGGTACAGGCGACACACAGGGATCCGCCGCCCAGTGTCGCCGGCTGGCGCCCCTTCGGGGGCGCCAGTTCCCTTTTTGGTCACGAGCGGACGAGCACCCCTCAGTGTGCATCGCGCACGAGCTGTTCGAGCACCCGTTCGGCCCGGCGCAGCGCCCGTTCGACCTCGAACAGGCGATTGGCCACGTCCTCGCGCGGGCTGTCGACATAGCGCTCGGCCACCCGCTCGACCCGACCCGACAGCTCACCGACTGCGGTGGCCATGGACGAGAGCTCGGGGAGGTCATCGGTGATCATGAGCGCCTGTCTAGCGCGGCCCACTCGGCGCCCAGCAGGCGGGTACGAAAACCCAATCGGCGGGCCGGCCCTCGCCGGTAGCGTGGGACCTTCATGCTGCGCCGACTGGACCTCCGTGGTTTCGAGGGTGACCTCCGGGCGGCTCTGCCTCGACCCGTGGTCGATGGCGACGAGCCCGTGGAGGCGGTTCGCCGCATCCTCGACGATGTTCGGGAGCGGGGCGACCGGGCTCTGGCCGACTACACCCTTCGCTTCGACGGCGTGGCTCTGGCCTCGGCGGCGGTGGACCTGGGGCAGGCCCGCCGAGCGCTGGACGATCTGCCCGGGGAGTTGCGAGCCGCCCTCGACCAGGCCGCCGCCAACATCGAGCGCTACCACCGCCATCAACGACCCGTGGACGACTGCTACCGGTACGACGGAGTGGAGGTGCGCAGCCTCTTTCGGCCCGTCGAGCGGGCCGGGTGCTACGTCCCCGGCGGACGGGCGCTCTACCCCAGCACCGTGCTGATGACGGCGATCCCGGCGCGGGCCGCGGGCGTGGATGAGGTGGTGCTGTGCGTGCCACCCGGTGCCGACGGTGCCATCCCGGCCGTCACGCTGGCGGCCGCCGCCATCGCGGGCGTCGACGAGATCTACGCGGTGGGTGGGGCGCAGGCCGTCGGCGCCATGGCGTACGGCACCGACACGATCGCCCCGGTCGACGTCATCGTCGGGCCGGGCAACATCTACGTGGCCATCGCCAAACGTGAAGTGGCCGGCACGGTGGGCGTGCCGTCGGCCTTCGCCGGGCCGAGCGAGGTCGTGGTGGTGGCCGATGGCACCGATCCGATCGACCTGGCCGCCATCGATGTGGTCGTCCAGGCCGAGCACGGGCCCGACGGGCTGGCCTGGTTCGTCACCTGGAAGCTCGACGTGGCCGACGCGGTGTGCGCGGCCATCGACGAGATCGTGGCCAACGCTGCTCGTCGCGACGAGATCCAGGCCACCCTCGCCCAGGCCGGCATCGTGGCGCTGGTCGACGGACCGGAACAGGCCATGGCGGTGGCCAACCAGATCGCCCCCGAGCACCTCCAGTTGATGTGTGCCGACAACGATGCACTGTTGGCATCGGTTCGCCACGCCGGAGCTGTTTTCTGCGGGCCCTGGGCGCCGGCCTCGTACGGGGACTACATCGCCGGGCCCAGTCACGTCCTGCCCACCAACGGCACCGCCCGCTTCAGCCAGTCGCTGACCGTTTTCGATTTCCTGAAGGACGTGCACGTGGTCACCGTCGACGAGTCGGCCGGGCGCCGCCTAGCCCCTCACGTCGAGCAACTGGCTGCTGCGGAGGGGCTCGACGCCCATGCTCAGTCGGCCCGTTTGCGGCGGGAGCGGCCGTGACCAGGACACCACCCGCGGTGCGCGACGATGTGGGGCTGATGGCCGGCTACCACTCGGCCCAGGTCGATGTCGATGTGCGACTCAACACCAACGAGGCACCCTTGCCGCCGCCCCAGGCGCTCAGCGACGACCTGGCCGACCTGGTGTCATCGCTGCCGTGGCATCGGTATCCCGATCGGGAAGCGGCCGAACTGCGTCAGGCCATCGCGTCCCTCCACGGTGTGCATGCCGACCAGGTGTTCGCAGCCAACGGATCCAACGAGGTGCTGTACACCGCCCTCCACGCATACGGCGGAGCCGGACGACGGGCCCTCACGTTCGAGCCGACGTACGCATTGCACGGTCACCTGGCACGCCTGTCGGGCACCGGCACCCTGGAACTGGACCGCAACGCGGATTTCGCCATCGATCCCGACATCGCCGTCACCGCCGTCGACCGTGAGCGCCCCGACATCGTGTTCCTGTGCTCGCCGAACAACCCGACCGGGGTCGTCGATCCACCCGAGCTGATCCAACAGATGCTGGTGGCCGTCGAGGACTATGGCGGTCTGCTCGTGGTCGACGAGGCCTACGGCCAGTTCGCCGATCGCAGCGCCATCGAGCTGCTCGGCCCCGAACGCAACCTGTTGGTGACCCGGACCTTCTCCAAGACCTGGGCCATGGCCGCCCTCCGCCTGGGCTACGTGCTGGGCCCGGCCGATCTCATCGCGCAGCTCCACAAGGTGGCCCTGCCGTACCATCTCGATGTCTTCACGCAGGTCGCCGGATGCCGGGCGCTCGGTTACGTCGCGGAGATGGAGCAGCGGGTCGCCGATCTCGTCGCCGAGCGCCGGCGGCTGGCCGCGGCGTTGGCGGAGATGCCCGTGGACACCTGGCCCTCGCAGGCCAACTTCATCCTCTTTCGTCCGCGAGCGGTGCCCGGCGCCGTCGTCTGGCAGCGTCTGGTGGACCAATCGGTGCTGGTCCGCGACTGCTCGTCGTGGCCCCGCCTCGAGGGCTGCCTACGCGTCACCGTCGGGACCCCCGAGGAGGGCGACCGATTCCTCTCTGCTCTCGCGCACGCACTCGATCACGAGCCCAGGAACGGAAAAGGCCCATGACCACCCGAACCGCCAGCCGCCAACGCATCACCAAGGAGACCCGGATCGACATCTCGGTCGATCTCGATGGCACCGGGCGCACCGACTGTGAGACGGGCCTGCCCTTCTTCGATCACATGCTGGATCAGCTCGGCCGTCACGGTGGGCTCGACCTCGAGGTGCGAGCCGACGGCGACCTGGACATCGATGCCCACCACACGGTCGAGGACGTCGGGATCCTGCTGGGGGAGGCCCTTCGGCAGGCCTGGGGCGACAAGGTCGGCGTCCGGCGGTTCGCGTCGGTGGCGGTTCCCCTCGACGAGGCCCTCGTCGAGGCGTCCCTCGATCTGTCCGGTCGACCGTTCCTGCACTACGAGGTGGACTTCCCCGGTGAGAAGATCCTGGGCGACCCGCCGTTCGACCCGCAGCTCACCGAGGAGTTCTGGCGAGCGCTGGTGACCTCGGCCGGCATGACGCTGCACCTCGTGAGTCGACGCGGGCGCAACACGCATCACATCGTCGAGGCGTGCTTCAAAGCGGTGGCCCGAGCGCTGCGGGAGGCGATTCGCGTCGAGGGTTCGGGCATCCCTTCCACCAAGGGCACACTCTGACGTGACCAACCGACCTCTCATCGCCATCCTCGACTACGGAATCGGCAACCTGCACTCGGCGCAGAAGGGGTTCGAACACGCCGGGGCCGACGCCCGGCTGACAGCAGATCCGACGATCATCGACCGGGCCCACGGAGTGGTGTTGCCCGGAGTGGGCTCGTTCGCTCCCACCATGAAGGCCTTGTCCGATACCGGGTTGGCCCAGGTCGTGCACGACGTGGTCGAGGCGGGCCGCCCCTTCATGGGCATCTGCATCGGTATGCAGGTGCTCTTCGCCTCCTCCGAGGAAGCGCCGGGCTGCGCCGGCCTGGGAGTGTTCGATCGGCCGGTTCGATGGCTGCCCGACTCCATGAAACGACCGCAGATGCAGTGGAACGTGCTCGACCGGCGAGTCGATCACCCGATGTTCGCAGGGCTCCCCGACGAAACATGGATGTACTTCGTGCACTCGTTGGCGGCCGTCGACGCCGAAGATGTGATCGCCACCTGTGAGTACGGCGAGACGGTGGTTGCCGCCCTGGCGCGCGACAACGTGTGGGCGGCCCAGTTCCATCCGGAGAAGTCCGGCGCCAACGGCCTGGCGCTGCTGGCCAATTTCGTCGATGTCTGCTGCGGCGGTCACGTATGAAGCTGTTCCCGGCCATCGACATCCGCGACGGCCGTTGCGTGCGGCTCTGGCAGGGTGACTACGGCAAGGAGACCGTGTACGGCGACGATCCGGTGGCCCAGGCCGAAGCCTTCGCCGCGGCGGGCGCCGGGTGGATCCACGTGGTGGATCTCGATGCGGCCCGCAGCGGCGAACCCCACAACCTGGCGCTGGTCGCGGCGATCGCCGCCGCCGTGCCCGTACCGGTTCAGACCGGCGGGGGAGTGCGGACCCACCAAGCCGCCGAGCGCCTGTTCGAGGCCGGCATCGCTCGGGTCGTCATCGGCACCGCGGCCCTCGAGAACCCGACCCTCGTGGCCGACCTCGCCGCCGATCATCGGGTGGCGGTCGGGCTCGATGCCCGGTCCGGTGAAGTGGCCACCCACGGGTGGATCGAGGGCTCCGGGCGTTCGGTGCTCGAGGTGGCGGCCGGCTTCGCCGACGCCGGCGTCGATGCCCTGGTCGTGACCGACATCGGTCGCGACGGCACCCTCGGGGGTCCGGACGTGGCCGGCCTGGAGATGATGCTGGGCGCGACCGAGATCGACGTCATCGCCTCCGGCGGCGTCGGCTCGATGCAGGATCTGGCCGCACTGGCCGCGGTGACCGCTCGAGGGCGGCGCCTCGGCGGCGCCATCGTGGGTCGGGCCATCTACGAGGGCCGGCTG
>JAOUEE010000388.1 GCA_029858875.1 Acidimicrobiia bacterium | reverse complement strand
GGTCAGATCTCGCTGTGCCAGGGGACATTCGCGGCCATCGGGGCCTTCTCGGTGTACCAACTGGCCGAGCGATGGGAGGTGTCGGTGTTGGCCGGTGCGCTCATCGGCGCAGCCATCGCCGCCGTCGTCGGCTCGCTGCTGTCGCTGCCGGTGCGGCGGCTCGGTGGGGTGTGGCTGGCCGTGGCGACGTTGGCCTTCGCCTTCTTCTTCGACGCCGTCATGGTGCGCCAGACGTGGGTGGGGGCCGCCTCGCTCCTCCAGGGCACGCGCGTCCCCCGCCCCACGCTGGGGCCGCTCGACTTCGCCAGCGACAAGACCTTCCTCGTGCTGTGCATCGTCGTGCTCATCATCACATCGGTGGTGGTCATCCAACTGCGCGAAGGCACCATCGGGCGGACCCTGCGGGCCCTGCGGGGCAGTGAGCTGGCCGCGCAGTCCATCGGCATCAATCCGGCGCGGGCCCGGCTGATCGCCTTCGCCACGTCAGCCTTCATCGCCGGCCTGGGCGGCGCGCTGCTGGCCGTGCAGCAGAAGAACGTCAACTACGACCAGAACTTCGCGCCGCTGGCCGCCATGTTCTGGCTGGTGCTGGTGGTATCGCTGAGCGCCCGCACGGTGGAGGGCGCCATCTTCGCCGGCGCCTCGTTCAGCCTGTTCGAGCGGTCGATCCTGCGCAACATCTTCGGACTGTCCGGCAAGTGGCGATTCGTGCTCTTCGGCCTCACGTCCATCCAGTACGCCCGCCACCCCGAGGGACTGCTCGAATACGGCAAGCGCCGATCGACGGCCAAGATGCAGGCCCGCATCGACCGCCTCGGCTCCGGCGGCGACCAGGATCTCGACGACGGGACCGACCGGTCCGCCCGAGAGGTGTCCTCATGAGCGCGCTGCTCGAGGCGCGAGAGGTGACCAAGTCGTTCTCGGGCATCGAGGCTCTCAGCAAGGTGACCCTCGAGGTGGGCGCCGGAGAGCGGGTGGGCCTCATCGGGCCCAATGGTGCAGGCAAGACCACATTCTTCAACTGCCTGCTCGGGGTCATCAACAGCGACGGCGGCTCGGTGCAGCTCGGCGGGACCGACATCAGCTCCTGGCCGGTCCACCGGCGAGCCCATCAGGGCATCGGACGAACCTTCCAGCGGATCGAGTTGTTCAGCGACACGTCGGTGCGCGAGCACCTGTTGATCGCCGAGCGGATCCGTCGGGGTACGGGCTCGTTCTTCAGAGACATGATCGGACTGGGTCGGGCCCACCGTGACGAGATCGAAGCCTGCGACCGGGTCCTCGATCTTCTCGGCTTGGCTGATCGGGGCGACGATCCCATCGAGTCCCTCAGCCTGGGCGAGGGTCGCCTGGTGGAGGTGGGCCGGGCCCTGATGACCGACCCGCAACTGCTGTTGCTCGACGAGCCGTCATCGGGGTTGGATCGCCAGGAGACGGCCCTCTTGGCACGCACCCTGCGCACCGTGCAGGAGCAGCGGGGATTCGCCATCCTCCTCGTCGAACACGACGTCGAGCTCGTGGCCGGCTTCACCGAGCGAACCTACGTGCTCGACTTCGGCCGGCTGATCGCCAGCGGGAGCACGGCCGATGTCTTGGCCGACCCGGTGGTGCGTCACGCCTATCTCGGCGACATGGAGGTGCCCACGTGAGCGAGGGAGCCCTCCTGGAACTGCGTGACATCGAGGCCGGCTACGGTCCCTTTCGCGCCCTGTTCGGACTGTCACTGAGCATCGAGCCGGGCGAGGCCGTCGCCCTGCTGGGAGCCAACGGAGCCGGCAAGACCACGTTGGCCCGGGTTGCGACCGGACTGGTGGCGCCCACCGCCGGTGAAATCACCATCGACGGCGAGGACTTCACCGGTGCCCCGGCCTGGCGGTTCGCTCGCGCCGGTGTGGCCCACGCCCCAGAAGGCCGGTCGGTGTTCGCCTCACTGACCGTGGCCGAGAACCTGATCCTGTCGTTCCACCGCCGGCGGGGACGCCAGGGGGTCGGTGCCGGGCTGGACCAAGCCTACGAGATCTTCCCACGCCTGGGCGAACGCCACGACCAGATGGCGGGCACCCTCTCGGGAGGCGAGCAGCGAATGCTGGCGCTCGCTCGGGTCCTGGTGGAGTCACCCCGGTTGCTCATCGCCGACGAGCTGTCCCTCGGCCTGGCGCCGATCATCGTCGATGAGGTCTACGACAAGCTGTCCGCCATTCGTCAGTCGGGAACGGCCGTGCTCGTGGTGGAGCAACATGTCGGCCACGCCCTCGAGTTGTGCGATCGTGTGGTCCTGTTGGACCACGGCGCCACCGGCTGGGAGGGACCCACCGACGAGGCGGCCGACGTCGTGGTGACACAGATGTTCGACACCTCGGGAGGGGGGACACGTGGCTGAGCCGCTCGAGCGCCAGACGATCATCTCCGGTATCGGGCAATCCGACATCGGGCGGCGCCTCCACCGCAGCGGGCTCGACCTCACCATCGAGGCCACGCTCGCGGCCATCGATGATGCCGGACTCACCGTTGACGACATCGACGGCATCTCCACCTACCCGGGATCGGGCGGCCCCTTCGGGGGTGCCAGTGGCGCCGAGCTCCACGATGCCCTCCGCTTCAGCCTGAACTGGCGGGACGGGGCCCTCGAAACCAGCGGTCAGCTGGGCGCGGTGCACAAGGCGGTGCTGGCCGTGGCGGCCGGACTGGCCCACCACGTCGTGGTCTTCCGCACTGTCACCGAAGGCAGCGGAAAGCCCCTGCGGGCCGGTGGTGGTGGTGGCATGCCGGCCGCGTTCCGGTACCTGATCCCCTACGGGGTGTCGTCGGCGGCCAACTGGATCGCCTGCTACGCCCAGCGGCACATGCATGTCTACGGCACCACCCGCGAGCAGCTCGGCGCCATCGCCATCAATGCCCGCACCAACGCAGCCGGCAATCCGAAGGCCATCTACACCGACCCGATGACCATGGATGACTACCTCCACTGTCGACCGATCAGCGAGCCGTTCGGTCTGTACGACTGTGACGTGCCGTGCGACGGTTCCACCGTGGTGGTGGTATCACACCGGGACTACGCCCCCGACTGCCCCAACCCGGCCGTGGGGGTCAACGCCATGGGCACCGCCCTCCGGGGCCGCCCATCCTGGGATCAGTTCGACGACCTCACCACGATGGCCATGCGGGACTCGGCCGCGTCGTTGTGGGAGCGCACCGAGCTCACCGCCGCCGATGTCGACACCGCCCAGCTCTACGATGGCTTCACCTGGCTCACCATGGCGTGGATAGAAGCGCTCGGCTTCTGCGGCCGCGGTGAGGGCGGTCCCTTCGTCGAGGGCGGACACCGGATCGCTCCCGACGGTGAGCTGCCCCTCAACACCTGGGGTGGCCAGTTGTCGGGCGGCCGGCTACACGGCTTCGGGTTCCTGCACGAGGGTGTGCTCCAGC
>JAOUEE010000387.1 GCA_029858875.1 Acidimicrobiia bacterium | reverse complement strand
CCGTCAGCCCCAGATGACCGGCCGACCAGCGATCGATGGCCACTTTGATGTCGGATCCAACCTCGCTGACGAGGTCGGTGCTCGCCCCTGACGTCGTCGGCGGGGAGTCGGTGGTCTGCACGAGCGTGCTAATCAGGCCGGCTGGCACGTTCGTACCCGCTTCGCATCATTGCATCCCGTGGGAACCCTGTGGCCCTTGCCCATTCGGGTGATGGCTGGCCGCCGAGGTCGGGTTCGATTCGATCGATTGGATGGTCTCGTGGCGGACTGCGGTCGGGCTCGTGCCTCTCGCCATCTGGCCCATTGATCGCCACACCGGTCCACCACGATGGGGCAACGGAGGTCACGTCGACCAGAACGGAGGGCCGTGAGAGGACCGTCCGATCCGCAGGGCGCAGCCGCCCACCAGCTCGTGGCGGCGACCGGACCGGACTGGTCAGGTGTCGGACGGCACGGGTTCGGGGCCCGCCTCGAGGACATAGCCCCGGCTCCGCACGGTGCGGACGCGCAGACCCACCTCGGCGAGGCGACGGCGGAGCCGGCTCATGCCGGCGTCGAGGGCGTTGCGCGAGCCCGCCGCTCCCAGCAGGGGATTCAGCGTGGCCCGACCCACCACCCTCTCCCAATGCTCGAGCAGCGCATCGAACAGGGCCGCCTCGGACGGGGACAGGCTGACCGAGCGGCCACGGAACCGCACCACGCGGCCGTCCTCGATCATGGGGCGGATCACATCGGTCGAGATCGCCCGAACCAGCAGCCCGTCGACCCGGACCCGCACATCGGCGGGTGAGGCCGGCAATCGGATCCAGTCCTCGAGGCCGGCTTGCGGCTCGGGGGGATCACTACCGGGCTCCACCAGCACCAGGCGGGGAATGTCGTCTGACCGGAGCTGGTCCAGTCGGGTGCGCTCGGCCGGCCACTGCACCACCACCACATCCACGCCGGACCGATCCATGTCCCTCACGCTACGGGTGGGTCGGTCCCGTGGTGTTTCCGGGCGGTGAACGCCGCCCATCCGTGCCGGAGGCCTTCGGTTGCGGCCGTACCGGTCCCTGCCAGGTACGATCCGAGGCGCCATGAACAGCAAATTCAAGCCGCATCATCTGGTCATCCTCCTCGGCCTCGGGATCGCGCTCTTCACGGTGGCATCGGGCATCGTGCCCAACTTCACCGAGTTCCACGACGAGTCGAGCCAGACCCGCGAGGTGTTCGAGAACATCCCCACGCCGGTCAAGGTGGCGTTCTACACCGTGATCCCCATCATGTTGGTGTACGGGGCGGTGCTGTTCAGCTACCGCGTTCGGAACTGGCAGCGGGGCGCCCCCGACAACCGGGCCACCACCACCAAGAACGTCAAACGCCGCCTGGGCGACTTCCGGGCCGGGGTCTACATGCAGACCCTGCTGCGGGAGCCGGGCGCCGGGATCATGCACTCGATGATCTACTTCGGCTTCCTGGTGCTGCTCGGGGTCACCACCACCCTCGAGATCAACCATCAACTCCCCGAGGACCTCAAGTTCCTCCACGGTGGCGTGTACAAGGGCTACACACTGGTGGGCGACGTCGCCGGCATCATCTTCCTCGTCGGCATCGTCTGGGCCGTCGTGCGTCGCTACGGGCCCCGGGCCTGGCGCCCGTACCGCATTCGCATCAAGTCCCGGCCCGAGCACGCGGTGATCCTGGGGGTCTTCTTCCTCATCGCCGTCACCGGTTTCATGGCCGAGGGCTACCGCATCGCGCTCGAGGGCCAACTGGCGGGGGGCACCCTTCCCGACCACGAGAAGTGGTCCATCGTGGGGTACCCGTTGGCCCAGGGGCTCGACAGCATGGGCAACCTGTCGGGATGGCACCAGTTCTGGTGGATCGCCCACGTGGTGAGCTTCGTGTCGTTCCTCATCATCTTGCCCACCACCATGCTGCGCCACATGTTCACCTCACCGCTGAACATGTACCTGAAGGACAAGGACCGGCCCAAGGGCGCCATGAAGCCGATGCCCGACCTGATGGAGGCCGAGCTCGACACCTACGGCGCCAGCACCATCGAGGACTTCACCTGGAAGCAGCTGCTCGACACCGACGCCTGCACCATGTGCGGTCGATGCACCTCGGTGTGCCCGGCCCACGCCACCGGGAAGCCGCTGGACCCCCGCGAGATCGTCCTCAAGACGGGCGAGGTCATGGCCCGAACCGGCGACCCGCAGGTGTCGCCCCCCATCGGCGTCGACAAGGACATCACGGTGTCGGCCAACTCGATGTTCGAACGCGTGACCTCCGAGGAGCTGTGGGCCTGCACGACCTGCAAGGCCTGCGACGAGATCTGCCCGGTCAACATCGAGATCCTCGACAAGATCCTCGACATGCGGCGCTACCTGTCGCTCATGGAGAGCGACTTCCCCACCGAGCTGGGCAACGCCTACCGGTCGATGGAGAACACCGGCAATCCGTGGGGCATCTCCCAGAGCGAACGGGCCGACTGGGCCAAGGACCTCGATGTCGACATCATCGACGGCAGCGAGCCGCTCGAAGCGGAGTACCTCTACTGGGTGGGTTGCGCCGGCAGCTTCGACGACAAGAACCGCAAGGTCACCCAGGCCATGGCCAACCTGCTGCGACGAGCCGACATCGACTACGCCATCCTCGGTCCCAGCGAGATGTGCACCGGCGACTCGGCCCGCCGCAGCGGCAACGAGTTCATCTTCCAGATGCTGGCCATGCAGAACATCGAGACGCTCAACAACATGGGCACCAAGAAGATCATCACCCAGTGCCCCCACTGCTTCAACACGCTGGCCAACGAATACCCCCAGCTGGGGGGACACTACGAGGTGGTTCATCACAGCCAGTTCCTGGAGTGGCTCATCGACTCCGGCAAGCTCGACCTGGAGGGGGCCCGCCTCGACGAACGAGTCGTCTACCACGACTCCTGCTACCTGGGTCGCCACAACGACGTCTATCTGGCCCCGCGCCGGGTGATCGGTTCGCTGGGTGGGGTGCAGGTCGTGGAAGCCGAACGCAACGGGACCAAGGGCATGTGCTGTGGCGCAGGTGGTGCCCGCATGTGGATGGAGGAGAACGTCGGCAAGCAGATCAACGTCGACCGCAGCCAGGAGCTGTTGGCCACCGGCGCCAGTCGCATCGCCACCGCCTGCCCGTTCTGCTACATCATGATGGACGACGGGGTGAAGGGCGAGGGCGTCGAGGACGACCAGGTGAAGGTGGGTGACATCGCCATGCACGTCCTCGATGCCATCGAAGCCGGCGAGGCCACCGAGGTCACACCGTCGACCACCGCCGGTTGACGGCGGCGGTCAGGCAACGCCCGCGTTGCGCTCGGCCACCATCTTGCGGGCGTACTCGTAGAACTCGATGTCAGCGGCGTTGTCCTCGCGGATGCGCTCGATGAAGCTCTCGGGCAGTTCGGTCTTCTCGGTGA
>JAOUEE010000386.1 GCA_029858875.1 Acidimicrobiia bacterium | reverse complement strand
AGCCGACACGGATCGCCGCCCGACGGCCGCGCACGGTCGCCGTCGGGCCCACGTCGGGCGCGGCCGAGAATCGCCGGTCGTTGTCCTCGATCACCGTCTCGGCCGCCGCCGGCTTTCCGGTGAGCAGGGCGTCGACCCCCAGATCGACCAGCCGTTGCCACTCGACGGCCTGATCGTCGTCGTTGCCGTTGAACCACACCCAGACCGCCAGGTCGTTGGCGTGGGCGTCGTCGACGAACTGCTGGGTGACCACCTGGATGCCGCTGAACTCCGGCGGCACCTGCAACACCTCGTGCTCGGGCAGCGGCCCCCGGGTGGCGAACCACGTGATCATCGTGTCGAGCCCGGGCGACGTGGCCACACCAGGCGCCAGCGTCTTGAAGTGGGTCAGCAGCGCGTCGTCGAAGGACGCCACGAGATAACGGTCGGCGGGGCCGTTGGTCGCGATGAAGGCGGCCAGCGCCTCCGCCGTGGCCACGCCATCGGGGCCGTCCTTGATCTCGACGTCGAGCAGTCGGTCGGGGAAGGTGGCCGCTACCTGGGCCAGGGTGGGGATGGCGAAGTCATCGGGCCCGAATCCGGCCGGCGGGGGCACGGCCCCGGTCCGCATCCCCCGGTACCGGTACTCCGAGGGATCGAGGCCGTGACAGCTCCAGCAGTCGGGCACGAACCAGTATCCGTTGTCCAGTGCGGCCAGTTCGGCCGCCGTGAACGATCGCATCTCGCCGCTGGCCTCGGTGGTGCGGTCCACCGTGGTGTCGTGGTGCACCATCAGCACGCCGTCGGCACTGAGCCGGACATCCATCTCGAGCACGTCGGTGCCTGCGGCCACGGCCGTCTTCATGGCGAACAGCGTGGAGTGGGGCGCCTCGAGGTCGCCGCCCGCATGGGCCACGTTCAGCGCGTGGCGCTGCTGCCAGTCGCCGGCGGTGCCGGCGCCGGCCGGCGCCAGCCCCAGCGCGCCGAGCATGGCCACGCCGACGAGAACCCTGACCCCGCGATGTCTCATCGCACGACGGTACCGCAGCGAGACGGCCCGGCCCGCCCGGATGGAGGTTGGGGCGATGAGCGATCCGGGTACGTCATCCAGCCGCAGACGCAACCGCGTCCGGCCCCCCCCAGAGAAAGGCACAGCACATGAGTGGAGAGAGCGACCAGCTCAAAGGACGGATCAAGCAGGCGGCCGGTGGCCTCACCGTCACGCGGACCCGCGCATCTCGATCGGCGGTTTGGTCGAATCACCGTCGGGGGACGCCCTCGCGCGACAGACCCCGTCGGCCTCCGGGCCGGCACGCGACAACGAGGAAGTAGGAAGAAGATGGCCCCATCGAACCCCCCGGCGTCAGAGCGCGTCGCCCGGCTGCGCCGGTTCAACGTGGCGATGGGTGCGCTCCACCTGGTGTCGGGAGCCCTGATGGTCGCCCTGGGCAACGATTTCACGCTCGACGTCAGTTCGTTCAACCTCAACGGACCGCCGGGCACGCCGCTCGTGGACGGGACCGTCGAGAACCTCTTCGGCATCCGTCTGGCCTGGGCGACGGCCGCCTTCCTCTGGCTCTCGGCCTTCTTCCATTTCCTCGTGGCCTCGCCGGTGGGCTACCCGACGTACCGAGAGGAGCTGCGACGGGGCCGCAACCGATTCCGCTGGGTGGAGTACTCGATGTCGGCCACGCTGATGATCGTCGTGATCGCCCTGATCACCGGCATCACCGACCTGGCTGCGCTCATCGCCATTGCCTTCGTCAATGTGGCGATGATCCTGTTCGGGTGGACCATGGAGGTGGCGAACGACTCGGACACCACGCCGTGGTGGACCCCGTTCTGGTTCGGCTGCGTCGCCGGTATCGGGCCATGGGTCGCCGTGTTCGCCTATCTGGCGGTGAACATCAACCAGCCCGGCGCCGAGGGGCCACCCGGTTTCGTCTACGGGATCCTCGTCACGATCTTCGTGTTGTTCAACTGCTTCGCCGTCAACCAGTGGCTCCAGTACAGGCGGGTCGGCCGCTGGTCGGACTACCTCTTCGGCGAGTCGGTGTACATCGTGCTGAGCCTCACCGCGAAGAGCGCCCTGGCGTGGCAGATCTTCGCCAACACGCTCATCGACTGACCGCCGCCCGTCACCTCGCCAGCGATCCCCCTTTCCTCGCCCCCGGCGGCGCGCGCCTGGCTGGACGCGCCGGCCACCTGCCGCCGCAGCCGACCAGCAGCCGCCGCCCGCGAGTCGCATCGCCGAAAGGGCCGGCTGCATCGTGTCCGCGCGTGAGGCCGTGGGAAGATCGGAGACGATGGCTGGCACCCCACCACGAGTCGGCGAGGCGATCGTCAGCCTTCGGTCCCTGGTCGACCGTTTCCGGACGAGCCTCTTCGGGCTACCGGCCATCTGGGTGCTGGGCGGTGTCGTCCTCTCGCAGGCGGTGATCGAGCTCGATCGGCGCACCCAGGAACGCGACCTGCCCTCCTGGCTGTCGACGACGGTCTCGAGCAGTCGGGCGCTGCTGGGTGCCATCACGAGCGGCACCATCACGGCGGCGTCGGTGGTGTTCTCCCTGACGTTGGTCGCGGTGCAGCTGTCGTCGTCGACGTATTCGTCGAGGGTCGTCCGTACGTTCCAGCGTGACCGCTTCCAGCAGAACGTCATCGGGCTGGTGCTGGCCGCGTTCTTCTACAGCGTGTTGGTGCTCAGGGAGATCCGCGGCCCTCTCGACGAGGAGGGGACGCCTTACATCCCCCGGTTGTCCATCGCCCTGGCTGTGGTGCTGGCCCTGGCCGCCCTTCTCGGGTTGCTGGCGTCGATCAACCACACATCACGGCAGCTGCGCGTCTCGGCCGTGTCCCGACAGATCGTCTCCGAGGTGCGCGCCACGATTGACGCGCGCTTCCCCCTCGCCCAGGCGCCGGTCACCGACGACGCACTCGCCGTCGGATCACCGGCGGCGGTCACCGCACCGCTTCCTCTGGAGGTCGCAGATCAGCTGTCGGATGACACCCTGGGAGGGGTCGTCGTCGCTGACCGGTCCGGGTGGGTACAACAGATCAGCACCGATGCCATTCTCGAAGCGGCACCCGAGGAGACCCTCGTGCGCCTCGAGGTCGCCGTCGGCACCTATGTCGTGGAGGGCAGTCCCGTGCTCACCGTCTGGCCGGTGCCCGTCGATTCGGTCGAGACGCGCCGTGATCGGCTGCTCGGCGCCTTCGCCCTGGGCGATGAGCGAACCCTCCAACAAGACGTCGGCCTGGGCATCGTGATGCTCGAGGACATCGCCCTGCGAGCGCTCTCCCCAGGGATCAACGATCCCAATACGGCACGAGTGATCATCGTCCAGCTGGGCGAGGTCATCCTCGATCTGTTCCGCCGCGATCTGGGCTCGGCGACGAGGTCCGCCGACGGCAAGGCGATTCTACGTCCGTCCGAACCAACGCACGAGGACTACGCGGCG
>JAOUEE010000385.1 GCA_029858875.1 Acidimicrobiia bacterium | reverse complement strand
GCGTCGAGCCACGCCTTGGCATTGACGACCTCAAAGGTCTGCCCAGCTACGAACTGGTCGTCCACTCCGAGGCCACCGGGTACCAGCTCACGGTCACCGGCCGCACCGAGGCCCTCGGCCCGAGCCTGGGCACCGGCGAGCGACTCCGCCAGCTGTCACGACAACGCTGGGGCACGCCGATCGAGGACATCGACACCGGCATGGCTCACCGCCAAGAACTCGACGGCCACACCGAACGCCCGCCACGACTGGGGCCCCGACCACGCAGCGATGACGGCTCGGATGGCAGTGGGGAGGCGGCATGAGCACCCAGCCGATCGCCCCGCCGGTCGTGTCGAATAGCCCCCGGGCGTCACCCCAGCTCACCGGCGGTATCTGGGGCGGTAGTGCCAGTGACTGTCTACCCCCATACGGGTGCCCGTCATGAGCCGCCGGCGCCTCTCCACCGCCCAGGTCCGCCAGCTGGCGGGCGAGCTCAGTGAGCGGGACCGGGCCATCCTCGCCACCGTCGACCAGCTCCGCTTCGTTAGGGGCCTGCAGCTGGAACGATTGCACTTTGAAGGCTTGGCTGAGAGTTCCCGGGCTCGCCGCCGCCGAGATGTTCTCAATCGGTTGACTCGAGCGCAGCTGCTGACTCGCTTGGAGCGGCGCATCGGCGGACAGCGGGCCGGGTCGGCCGGCCACATCTACGCCCTCGGACCCGGCGGCCAACGACTCCACCAACTCCAAGCCGGCCAACCGCGCCGCCTCCGCCACCGAGCCGAACCGTCGCTGGCGTTTCTGGCCCACACCCTGGCCGTAGCCGAGACCTACACCCTCATCCACGATGCCGGCACCGAGCTTGTCACGGTCGAGGTGGAACCGGACTGCTGGCGCACCGTCCACAGCGGCTACCAGACGCTCACGCTCAAGCCCGACCTGTTCACCGAGCTGGCCGCCGGGAACCTGATCTACAGCTGGTTCATCGAGATCGACCTCGGCACCGAACGCCGACCCGCCCTGCGCCGCAAAGCCCAGCGCTACCTCGACGCCTACCACCACGGCTTCCACGGCCAGCCAGAGGGCAGCTTCCCCCGAGTGCTCTGGCTCGTACCCGACACCAAACGTGCCTACTTCCTCGCCGCCGCGCTGCGACCCATCGCCGCACCCGACGGGCTCTTCGCCACCGCCGTGCAGCCATCCAGCCCAACCGCACTCACCGAGCTGCTGACCAGGGCGGAGCGAGCGGCATGAACCCATCAACAACGATCCACCTGAAGGAGGACAACCATGTCCCAACATCATCAAGCACCTGAACACGAACCCGGCCCGCCCGTGGTCTCACCCGAGACCGTCACCGGGCCCGACCCGCCCCGCATCTACGTGGCCAGCCTGTCGGACTACAACGCCGGACGCCTGCACGGCACTTGGCTCGACGCCACCGGCGACGCCGACGAACTCTGGGCCGGCATCAACAACATGCTGGCCGACTCGACCGAGCCGATCGCAGAGGAGTGGGCCATTCACGACTACGAGAACTGGGGCGCCTGGGCCCCCAGCGAATACGAGTCCATCGACACGGTGGCGACAGTGGCCGCCGGCATCGCCGAACACGGCCCCGCCTACGCCGCCTGGGTCGCCTACCACGGCGAGATCCCCGACGACGCCGGCTTCGAGGACCAGTACCTGGGCGAGTGGCCCTCCATGCAGGCCTACGCCGAGGAACTCGTCAACGACATGGGCGTGCACATCATCGTCGAACCGTACGGCTGGACCAGCTACGTCCACTTCGACACCGAAGCGCTGGCCCGAGACCTCGCCATCGAAATGGCCACCGCCGAAACACCAGACGGCGGCGTCTACCTCTTCTCGCCGTAACAACATGAGCACTTGTCCACAGCAGTGTTGTGAATTCTACCGTTCGGCAAACGCGACGAATATGAGACAATAGGGGAGTTAAACAAGGAACTCATCCAATGAGCAGTACTCACAAAGATGCAGACACTATAGGGTCCATTATTCGGAAGGCTCGACTGGCGCAAGGCCTCTCGATCGGTCGCCTGGCTGAACGCCTCGGCGTTTCCAAAGGCGTCATCGGCGACCTGGAGACTGACCGCTACCGAAAGCCCCGAGCCGGGATGCTGGTCAAAGTGGCCGGCGCCCTGGAGATCGACGAACGCCAGCTGCTGACGATGGCCGGCTACCCGTACCTCGTCGAGCTGCCGGACCTGCCCGTCTACCTGCGCAGCCGCTACGACCTCTCCGACGAAGCCCTGGCCCACATGAAGGCCCAATGGGACTTCGCCCGAGACCGCTACGACATCTCCGACAAAGACCAAGCCGCCTAGGAACCATGCGCCCACACCCCGCTGGCGGCAGAAGAACAGTTCCAGTGGGCGCACCCCTTGAAAGGAGGGAACCAATGAACATCATCAACCAACTCCGGGCTATCTGCCCCGACCGGCCCCTCACCGACAGCGAAGCCCGCTCCATCGCTGAACGCCAAGCCACTCAACTCCTCAAACTCACGTCCGTCGACAGCCCAGCCGTGCCGAGTGGGATCATCACCGAGCTACCCCGAGTCGCCGTCGACTACACCCCAGGTCTGGCTTCGTCGGGCGCAACCATGTGGACCGGCGGCCGCTGGCTCATCCAACTCAAGGCCGAAGACCATCCGCTGCGGCAGCGCTTCTCGCTGGCCCACGAACTGAAACACGTCATCGACCACCCCTACATCGACCACCTCTACCAACCCGACCGCTACACCAGCGTCGCAGAACGGGCTGAGACCATCTGTGACTACTTCGCCGCCTGCCTGCTCATGCCCAGGGGCTGGGTCAAGCTCGCCTACGGAAGCGGCATCCAACAACCCACCGAACTCGCCCGACTCTTCGGCGTCTCCCGCCAAGCCATACTCGTGCGCCTGACCCAGCTCGGCCTCATCGAACCGGCCGCCCGCTGCCCCGGCCCCCTCGACCCCGGCGACACACCCAAGGTGCTGCGCCGCTACCGGCGCCCGGCCGCCCTGGCACCAGCCGGAGCCCTGTGATGGGCTCAACACCAACCACCACGACCGCACCCCCAACGACGATCCGCCACGGACCCACCATGACCGACACCCTCCCCACCACCGGCTCCGGCTCAAGAAGAGCCGTCATCTACCTGCGGGTCTCCACCGAACGTCAGGCCCGCAAAGGCGCCGGCAGCGAGGGCTACTCCATCCCGGCCCAACGTGAGGCCTGTCAACGCAAAGCCGACACGCTCGGCGCCACCGTCATCTCGGAGTATCTCGATGCCGGCGAGTCCGCCCGCTCAGCTGACCGCCCCCAACTCCAAGACATGATCCGCCGCCTCGAAGACCTCTCCGACGTCGACTACGTCATCGTCCACAAGATCGACCGGCTGGCCCGCAACCGCCGAGACGACGTCGACATCGCCTTCGCCATCCGCTCAGCCGGCGCCGAGCTGGTGTCCTGTAG
>JAOUEE010000384.1 GCA_029858875.1 Acidimicrobiia bacterium | reverse complement strand
CGATGCCATCCACCAGGCCCGTAGCGGCGTGATCTTCACCGTGGACGACTACGACGTGACGTTCGAGCGGATCGTGCACACCGACGCCAGGATCCACCTGGCCATCCCCGAGCTGCTCACCGAGGTGGACGGGCTGCGTCACGAGAACCTCGACCGCGACGATGCGTGGCCGTTCATCCTGGCCGCCGGCGAGCGACGCTCATCCACCGCCAACACCATCTTCCGCGACCCGGACTGGCGCAAGAAGGACCGCGACGGGTCGTTGCGGGTGCACCCCGACGACGCCGCCGCGGTGGGTCTGGTGGATGGGGGAGAGGCCCGGGTGATCACGGCGTCGGGCCAGGCCGTGGCCATGGTGGAGGTCCACGACGGCATGCAGCCGGGGTTCATCTCGTTGCCCAACGGTTTCGGTGTGGACCATCCCGGCGGCGACGGTGATTCGGTTGCGGTGGGCGTGGCGCCCAACGAACTGACGGCGGCCACCGACCGCGACTGGTTCGCCGGTACGCCGCACCACAAGCACGTGCCGGCCCGTCTCGAACCGGTGGCGTAGGCGTCGTGCGCCGCACCCGGTTCGACCAGTGGCCCTGCCCGATCGCCCGCACCACCGATCTGATCGGTGACTGGTGGACTCCGCTGGTGATGCGCCAGGCGTTCCTCGGATGTCGCCGTTTCGACCAGTTCCAGGAGTCGCTGGGCGTCAGTCGGGCCGTGCTCACCACTCGCCTCAACCGTCTGGTCGAGGAGGGGATGCTCACCCGGCACCTCTACCAGCAGCACCCACCCCGCCACGAGTACCGGCTGACCGACAAGGGACGGGGCTTCTGGATGGTGTTGGCCGCCATGTGGCGCTGGGGCCAGGACTGGCTGCCCGACGATGACGATCCGGAGTTGGTCGACCGCGACACCGGCGAGCGGGTGGTGCCGCTGGTCGTGGACGAGGCCACCGGTGCGCCTCTGGACGTGCGTCGCCTCCGACTGGGGTCGGCGGCGCGCTAGGTACGGCACGCACGTGCCGCGGTCTCGTTCGCCCGCCTCGGGGGGCGCGGGATCGGGGTGCGGGGACGGAAGCGGTCAGAAGCCGGTCTGGAGGGTGACCTGCACGTTCTCGTTCTGGGCATCGAGCACGACGGAGTACCCCTCACCGTCGTTCTGCCAGCTGGCCAGCCCGTCGGTGAGCGGGACAACGACGGATTCGCCGTCGAGGCCTCCGAAGAAGGCGTCGTAGCTGATGGTGAGACCGACCACTGCGTCCTGCGAATAGCTGATCACCACCCGGCCCGTGCCGGCGGCATCGTCGAACACGGCCGACTCCAGGTTGCCGCCCTGGGGCGCGGGCAGCGGAAAGTCATCTGGCAGGTCGTAGGTCGCGGGAGGTGCCGGCAGGCCGTCGTCGTCCGCGGCCCCCTCCGAGGGGTTGGCGTCGCTCCCGCAGGCGCTCAGCACGATCACGACCGCCAGGCCACCGGCGATCATCCGGAGTGCGGTCGAGAATCTGGGGTTGGAGGCCATGTTCTGACCGTAACCGGAGCCCGGTGCAGGCTCCCGGACCCCGTGACGAGTGGCGTCGGACACCGCGCGTCACCGGTGAGTGCGCTGCTGGACGTCGAAGATCGAGGTGTACGAGCCCCGGAACCAGTCGGGGGCGGTCGGCATGCGCCGGCCGTCGATCTCGAGGTGGTCGGGGGCTGAACCTCGTACCACCTGATGGGCACGGCGAGTCCCCAGACCGTTGGTGCCCACGCCGAGCAGGGGATACGAGTCGGCACGCGAGTACGTCTGCAGCAACAGCGGCCGCACCCGATCGGACCCGTTGGGCTGCGAGCCGTGCACCGCGCAGCAGTTGTGCACGGTCACGCTGCCGGCTGGGCCCACGAGGTGGTCGGCCTCCTCGGTGCGGGCCCGGGGTAGGTCCTCGTCGCGGATCGACCCGGTCCACGCTCCGTCGGGCGTGGTGAGGTCGAACAGCTCGCCGGTGTGGCTCCCGGGCACGACGCCCATGGGTCCCATCGCTTCGTCGACGTCGCGCAGGTACACACCGATCGTCAGTGGCGAGAAGTCGGTGTGGGGCCAGAAGGCAATGTCTTGGTGCCACTTCACCTCTTCACCACCGTCGGACCACTTCAGGTTGAGCTTCGAATGGTGGAAGCGCACGTCGGGTCCGAGGAGGGCCTCGGCGATGTCGGTGGCGGGGCCGTCGAGGCTGAACGTCTCGAAGAGCGGATCGACATCGACGGGCGAGTTGATGCGGCGCAGGCGGGGCGCGTCGGAGGCGTGGTCGGGCTCGGTGTCGAAGCGCCAGTCCCCGGGATCGGCCACGCGGGAGGCATCGACCAGCTCGTCGGTCTTGGCGCTGAGGGCCTCGACCCAGCCGGCATCGATGAAGGACTCCAGCAGGAGATACCCGCGCGACCGGTAGGTCTGGATCTCTGCATCGCTGATCGCGGGGAGCACCGCGCCAGAGTAGTGGTGAGGCGAATGCGGCGGCCGGTCGGTCGGTGCCGGGCTACCTTCGGCGCCATGGCCGAGGTGCATCGTGACTCATTCGTGTCGGGGCAGTACTTCCTCGGGGTGGCCGGGATGGCGACGATGCGGCGCATCCTGTCGCGTCCGAGCGAGGGGCTGCCCCGGGTCGAGGAGATCCGCCAGATCGTCGGAGCCTTCGATCAATTCCCCAACGACATCGAGATCGAGGTGATCGAACACGATGTCGAGAGCGGCTACACCGCGTGGGCGCCGCTCTACGACGGTCCCAACCCGGCCATCGAGGCGGAGGAACCGGTGGTGCGTCAGATGATCGGTCAGCTGCAACCGGGCCGCGCCGTCGACGCCGGCTGCGGCACCGGACGCCATGCCGGGTTCGTCGCCGCCCAGGGCTTCGACACCGTCGGGGTCGATGCCACCGGGGGCATGCTGGAGGTGGCCCGAGCCCGCCACCCGGAGGTCGACTTCCGGCTGGGTCGTATCGAGGCCCTGCCCCTGGAGGATGCATCGGTCGATCTGGTCACCTCGGCCCTCGCCGTCTGCCACGCCCCCGACCTGGAGGCGGCTTTCGCCGAGTTCGCCCGCGTGGTGAAGCCGGGGGGCACCGTGATCGTGTCCGATCCCCACCCCACCACCGTGCAGTTCGGCGGCGTGGCCGGCTTCCGTGACCGCGAGGTCGACCCCGACGAGGGGTTCACCCTCCCCTACATCCCCAACCTCCACCACCCGCTGCACACCTACGTCAACGCCGCGGTCGCCGCGGGTCTCCAGATCCTGGAATGTCGCGAGCCGACCTTCCCCGACTCGGGGCTCCAGGCCAATCCGGCCTTCGCCATCGTGCCCGACGCGGTCCGCCAGGCGTTCGGCGGACTGCCCTTCATCGTCATCTGGCGGCTGCGCAAGCCCCACCCGTCCGACTGACCGGGGCGTCTGCCGGCGGGCCGGTGCGCATCGAGGACGGGCCGGGGGTTTGCCATCGGAGACGTTC
>JAOUEE010000383.1 GCA_029858875.1 Acidimicrobiia bacterium | reverse complement strand
ATGGCGCCGCCACCGACGGCCCTGTGGTCCGACCCCGGCATGTTCGGCTCCTGCTCACTTCGCTCACCGGCCGCTCGGACCCGCACCCCCCGCTCCTGCTCACTTCGCTCACCGGCCGCTCGGACCGGGCGCGCGTCGGGGATCAGGGCACGCCGAAGGTCCGTTGGCAGTTGACGGCGTAGTCCCGGCCGGCGCCGCCGGTGCACAGATCGACACCCTGGCCGCCGTTGAGGAAGTCGTCGCCGTCGTTGCCGGCCACGGAGTCGGCGCCCGCTTCGCCGTAGGCCCGGTCGATCCCACCGCCGCCCCGCACCCGGTCGTCGCCGCCACCGGCCCGCAGGATGTCGTTGCCCCGGCCACCCAGCACCAGGTCGTCACCGGCACCCCCTCCGAGGCTGTCGGCCCCGTCCTGGCCGGCCAGCCGATCGGCATCGCCGCCGCCCACGACCAGATCATCGTCCTTGCCGCCCCGGAGGACGTCGGCCCCCGCCTCGCCCCGAAGCTCGTCATCACCCTCATGGCCTCGCAGGACGTCCTCGCCCGCACCACCGATGAGCACGTCGTCACCGTTCTTGCCCGAAAGGACATCGTGGCCGGCGTCCCCGGTGGCGATGTCGTCGCCGCCGTTACCGGCCAGCTCGTCGTCGCCGTCCGCGCCCTGCAACACGTCGCCGCGGGGGCCGCCCGACACCCGGTCATCGCCTGCGCCGCCGAACAGCCAATCGGTGCCGCCTTCCCCGAAGAGTCGATCCGCACCCGGTCCGCCCACCACACCGTCAGGGCCGGCGCCACCGAAGATGCGGTCGGCCCCCGGACCACCGCGGATCTGGTCGGCGCCCCCCAGCCCACAGATCACGTCGTTGCCGGCCAGACCGTCGATCACGTCGGCCGCGGGCGTTCCGAGGATGACGTCGCGCCCGGGCGTGGGGCGGTCGCCGTCGGCGATCGACACCGTGACGTCGAGCCCGTGGCAGACCGGTTCGCAGGGCAGGCCGGTACGGGCGTAGAACGCCTGGAGCTGGCTGTCACGATCGCCCACGGTGATCACATGGGTGCGGCCGCGACCGTCGCTCCATCGGTCGAAGAGCCGCCGCTCGCCGCCGGCACACACCTCGGCCGGTGTGGAGATCTGGTGCCTGAACCCGGCGACGGTGTCGATCACGAATGGGGTGGAGACGGTGATGCCGTCGACCGTGGCGGTGTCGGCCGGCCCGTTGCGGATGGTGACGTCGACCTTGTCGGGGAACACGTCCACCGAGGCGGCGTCGGTCAGCCCGGAATCGTCGGTGACGGTGACGGTGAAGCGGTACCCGGTGTCACCCTCGAATCCGTGACCCTCGGCCGGCACCTCGAAGGCGATCGTGCGGCCGATGGCGTTGGTCACCGCTGGGTGCTGGTGCTGCTCGTGCAGCAGCGCGACGTCCCATCGGTAGTCGTTGGTCCCGATCGGACCGTCATCGGTGGCGGTGGCGCGAGCCGAGATGATCTCGCCGGCGGTGAAGAGGTCGCCGTCGTCGGGTCGGTCGATCACCACACGCGGAGGACTGCCCACGGTGATGGTGATGGGCGAGGCGATGGTCGTGGCGCCGTTGGCGGTCACCCGCAACACCACGTCGTAGGCACCGGCGCGGTTGAACGTGTGGCTCACATTGCGCTGCCCGCTGCTGGCGCCGTCACCGAAGTCCCAGTTGTAGGTGACGGGGTCACCGTCGGGATCCGTGGCCGTGGACGTGAAGTTGACGGTGAGCGGTGCCGGACCGCTGGTGCGATCGGCATTCACCGCGTTGATGATCGGCGGGTTGTCGCCGCCCGCGTCGTATCGCAGGCGGCGGAGCTGGCCCCGGCCGTCCTGGTAGCCGTAGTTGATGTAGTAGATGTGGCCGTCGGGGCCCTGATCGATCGACACGGCCAGCTGGAGATTGCCGACCACGAATCCGGAATCGGTGACCGTCGATCCGTTGTAACGCAGGTAGTAGAGCTCACCTCGGGGGAAATCGGCGTACACGTAGGCGCCATCGAGGTCCGTCGGGAGGGCCGGGCCCCGGACGACCAGACCACCGGTGACCGAAGCGTTGAAGCAGCATCCGCCGCCGGCGTCGTGGTCATAGAACGCAATGGGCGCCTTGACTCCCCCGGGGCAGTTGGGACCGTTCTTCGGCGGGCCGAGCGGGCCCTGACAGTCGGGCCAGCCATAGTTCGAGCCGGCAGTCCCGATGTTGACCTCCTCGTAGGCGGTGGGTGCATCGTTGCCGCCGACATCGCCGATGTAGAAGCGACCAGTGGGTCCGTCGAAGCGGGCCCGCCACGGATTGCGCAGCCCGTGGGCCCAGATCTCATCGGCGTTGGGGCCGGCGCCGTCGTTGAAGGGGTTGTTGGCCGGGATCGTGCCGTTGGGGTTGATGCGCAGGATCGACCCGAAGACGTTGCGCAGGTTGCCGGCGTTCTGGGGATTCAGCCCGTCACCAACGGAGATGTAGATCTTCCCGTCGTTGCCGAAGTTCAGAGACCCGCCCATGTGCGCGTCTCCGTAGGCGTCCAGGTTGGCGCCCGGGTTCTGCCAGATGGTGGTGAGGGTGGCCAGATCGGTGCCCGCGTTGCCCGAGTAGGTGAAGCGGACCACCTCGAGCCGCTTGGTGACGCGATTGGCGCGGTACACGTACACGTGTTTGCTGGTCGCGAAGTCGGGGGCGAGGACCAGGTCCATGGCCCCGCGCTCGGCCACGGTGTCGACATCGGGAATCGTCAGATAGGCCGTCTTGGTGCCCGCCCCGGGGTCTGCGACCCACATGCCCCCTTCCTTCTGGAGGATCAGCACGCTGCCATCGGGCAGGAAGCGGCCGGCGACGGGACGGGTCAATCCGCTGACCCGAGCCGAGTCCTCGAAGTCACCCGGGTCGATGGCGGCAGCGGCCTCCCCGCTCGACGACAGCAGCAGAGCCAGGCCGAGACCCACCAGCAGGGCCGGCATCCACACACCCCTGCTCCGAAAGCCCTCTGCCATCGCCTGCCCATCCGATCGCTGCTACCGGCGCGCCGCCAACTGGGCCGAGGGTATGGGCCTCACCGCGGTGGGGCCAATCTCACCGAGGTGGGCACCGATCGGCGTCGGCCGTGATGCCGGCGCATGGCGGGCCGGTCAGGCGTCGGGCGCCGGACAAGCCTGCGCTTCGTACTCGGCCACCGCCTGTTCGCCGGCGACCGCCTGGGGGCCCATGGCCTCGTCGGCCGCGGCGATCAGACCCTCGAGGGTCTGTCCCCCGGTGTCGACCGCGGGGATGCCGTCGGCGATGAACTTCGATCGGAACCGTACCGGCGCCACGCTCATGGTGAGCGACGACTCGAGCTCGATGAGCTGGTCGAGGAGTCGGACTTCGGCCCGAACCTGCTGACCGACGACCTTCACCCGACGCACCGGATCGTCCTCACCGAGGAGCCTCACGTAGGCCTTGCTCCGGGCGTCGCGCAGCTCGCCCAGCAC
>JAOUEE010000070.1 GCA_029858875.1 Acidimicrobiia bacterium | reverse complement strand
ACGAGGTCGACTGGTCGCTCCCCAGTGAGACGGCAGCTCCGCTGTGGCCCATCTTCGAGGGCGGTCTCCCCGAGAGCGGTCCGCTGGAGTACCCCATGTTCAACCGGCTCCCCGAGTAGGCCGACCTTGGCGCGCCCCGGCACCACCGACTCCGGCACCGACGACATGGTCTACAAGGCCATCCGTTACGACGTGGTCGACGGTGTGGCCACGCTGCTGTTGTCGCGTCCGTCCCGACGCAACGCGTGGACGGGCCGGATGCACACGGAGTATCGCCACGCCCTCCAGCGAGCCGAGCTCGATCTCACCGTTCGGGTGGTGGTCGTGGCCGGAGATCCCGACGGTCGCGCCTTCTGCGTGGGTGGCGATGCCGACGCTCTGGAGGGGCACGCCCGGCGAGGGGCATACGACCCGGGAACCGCACCCGACCTCGCCAGGCCCGGCTACGGCATCGCCCCCGAGTTCGACGCCGACTTCGCCTTCCAGTTCGGCCTGCGATGCCCGGTGATCGCCGCGGTCAACGGCGCCGCGGCCGGTGTGGGACTGGCCGTCGCCTGTTTCGCCGACCTCTGCTTCGTGGCCGATGACGCCCGGCTCACCACGGCGCATGGCCGGCTCGGCCTGCCGGCCGAGTACGGCCTGAGCTGGCTGCTCCCCCATCGCGTCGGCCTCACACGGGCCGCCGACCTGTTGCTGACCAGCCGGATCTTCACCGGCACCGAGGCCGCCGCATGGGGCCTGGCCCTCGAGGCCCTTCCCGCCTCCGACGTCCTGGACCGGGCCACGGCGTACGCCTCGTCGCTGGTCACCGATGTCGCCCCCTCATCGCTGGCGGCCACCCGTCGCCAGCTCTACACCGACCTCCATGGCGACGCGGCCTCATCGGTCAACGAGGCCAACCGGCTGCTCGATCAGATGATGGCCACCGATGACTACGTCGAGGGCGTCACCGCGCTGCGCGAGCGTCGCCCTCCCGACTTCGGGCACTGACGTGTCACCCACCGCGCCGGCCCGATCCGGCCAGGGTCGGTTCAGGTCGGCGCCGACGGTTCGACGGGGAGCAACAGGTCGACCGCCTCGTGCAACTCGGAGATGGCCTGCTCGAGTGGCATCCAGCCCATCACCCAACCGATCAGACCGCTGAACCAGACGTGCTCGATGACGCGCACGATGCGGTCGCGCTGCACGTCATCTCGATGCGGATCGAACGCCGAACCCACCGCCGTGCTCCATGACCGATGGAGCTGGTCCTGGATGTCGGCGATCTCGACACTGGGCGACACGAACCCGGTGACGACCGCCGCGCTGAGGGAACGGTCAGCACTCATGGCCTCGGTGAAGCGGCTCAACAGATCGAGCACCCGTTCCCGGTCGGATCCCCCCCGGGCCGGGCGCTGCTCCACCTGGTGGGCGAACTGCTCGATCCAGTCGTGCAACGCTGCAGCCAGCAGATGGTCCTTGGACGAGAAGTAGTGGTAGATGGTGCCAAGGGCCACGTCGGCTCGGCTGGCCACTTCTCGCATCTGCACGGCGTCGTAGCCACCCTCGCTGGCCAGCGACACCCCGGCCAGGATGACCCGGCGACGCCGCTCGGCCTGGCGCTCGGTCAGGGACTCCAGCTCCGACATCAGCGTCTGACCCTACCGCTGGCCGCGCCGTGCCCGTGACCCGGAACCGGTCGGGCGGGTGCGGCCTCACCCCTGATCCCGTTCAGAGGTACACCGCCTCCGCGTCCCAGTCGTCCTCGAGGACGGCATACAGCGCAGAATCTCGCCACTCATCGCCGATCAACAGATCGTGGCGCAGCAGGCCCTCCCGCTGCATGCCGAGCTTGGTGAGCACGGCGCCCGATGCCTGATTCTCGGGATCGCACACGGCCCAGACCCGATGCAGGCCCAGATCCCGGAAGGCGAAGTCCACCACGAGACGCGCCGCCTCCGTGGCCAGGCCTCGACCCCACCGATCTTGACGCAACAGGTACCCCAGCTCTCCCCGCCGATGCCGGGTGCTGTCGACGGTGAGCGCCACCGCACCGATCGGGTCGTTGCCGTCCCGCTCCATGACCGCCAGGGTGTACGTGCTCCGCTCGCTCACCGATGCCTCGGCGACGATGCTGGCCACATAGCGCCTGGCGCCTTCATCGTCGGTGGGCCCGAGCGGCACGTACTGCACCACCGCGACATCCCCGGTCCACCGCTGGACGGCGGGTCCGTCGGCCGCCTCGAACTCGCGTAGCCACACGCGTTCGCCCTCGATCACCACGGGATACACGACCCGATTGTCACTCACCGAGAGCGTCGGCGACACACCCGCCGCTCGGTCAGCCGGCCAGTTCCCGCATGAGGGCGAGGTGATCGGCACGGAGCGGACCACCCACGCGGGACTCACTCGCCGATCCCACGAGCCAGGTGGCGAATCCCTCGGCGAAGTCACCGGCCAGCGTGTCGAAGTCGTAGGTGGAACCGGTGGGCCACCACGGCACGGCCGATCCCACCCCTCGGGCCTCGCGCCAACGCTGGCGGTCGGCGTCGTCGTTGAGCTCGAGATCGGCCACGTGGCCCAGTTCGTGGGCCAGGACCCGACGCAGCCCGTCCACGGTGTCGTCGGCTCGGACGAACAGCTCGACCCGGTTCTGATCCGGATAGGTGAGCGCCCGCACACCCGAACGGGCACCGGCGATGTCGATGCGCCACCCGGGGAACCGGGCCTGCCAGCCATACCCGATCTCGGCGATGGCCTGCTGGGCCCGCTCGGTCGGTGTGGGCGCCGGCGGCGACGGCGGGACCACGGTGGTGGCGGTGGTCGTCGGCACCGGAACGGTCGTGGTGGGGGGCGCCGTCGTGAGGGGCGCGGTCGTGGCGATCGTGTCGGGCACCACCGCCTCGGCCACGGGTGCCGGCGCGGGAACGCTCGAGCGGGTCTCGACCGCGCCGAGCACCGCCACCGGCGGACGCTCCTGTTCGGCCGAGCTGGTGGACGTCGCGCTCACGGTCAGCAGCGAGGCGCCGATCGCCAGCACAGCGATCATTGCGGCCGACGCGGCGATCACCGTGGCGGCCAGCACGGCGGCCACGGCACCCAACGCGCGTCCGACGCCGTCTCGCTCCCCTTCCTTCACATCCGGCCCTTCCTGTGTATCTCATGCAGTTTCGGATACTCCGGTGGTTCGAGCAAGGGTCATCGGGGCCATATCCGGCCGCCACCTGGGTCCGACGACCCAGGCGTGGGCGAGCCGCACCGGTGCTCCCTACGCTGGGTCGATGCAGATCGACACCGCCCTCATGGGCGCCCTGGGCGATGTCCCGGCCCGAGCCCGGATGCTGGCCGAGGCCGGGTTCGACGGGGTGTTCACGTTCGAGGGCAATGCGGACATCTTCTTTCCCCTCGTGCTGGCGGCCGAGCACACCGATCTGGCCATCGCCACCAACGTGGCCATCGCCTTCCCTCGCAGCCCGATGCACCTCGCGTATCAAGCGTGGGATCTGCAACGGCAGTCACAGGGCCGTTTCAGCCTGGGCCTCGGCACCCAGATCCGGCCGCACATCGAGCGGCGATTCAGTGCGGTCTGGGGCAAACCGGTGGCGCACATGCGCGAGCTGGTCGAAGCGATCCGGGCCATCTTCGCCTGCTGGCAGGACGGCCTCCCGCTGGACCATCACGGCGACTACTACGAACTCGACCTCATGACGCCGGTCTTCGTGCCCGAAGCGCTGCCCGGCGGACCGCCACCGATCTGGTTGGGCGCCCTGGGGCCGCGGATGACCAACATGGCGGGCCAGGTCGCCGACGGGCTGTGGATCCACCCCTTCAACACCCGGACCGTGCTGGTCCAGCACACGCTGCCCAACCTGACCGCCGGCGCCGAGTCGGTCGGCCGCCAGGTGGCCGACGTGTCGTTGGGCGTCGATGTGATGATCGGCGTCTACCGCGACGACGCCGAACGCGAGACCGCCGTCAACGGCTGCCGCTTCAACCTCGCCTTCTACGGATCGACGCCGGCCTACAGGATCACGCTGGACACCCACGGTTGGGGCGACCTGCAGCCCCGGCTGCGGACGCTCACCAAGGAGAACCGCTGGGAAGAGCTGGGCACGGTCATCGACGACGAGATCCTGCACGCCATCGCCGTCGTCGGCACGCCCGAGGAGTGCGCCCGACAGCTACGGGACCGCTACGGGGACCTGGCCACTCGACTGGGGTTCTCCCTGCCCTACGGCGCCGAGCCCGATCTACTCGCCGAACTGGTCGCCGCCTGTCGGGTGGCCATGCCCTGATCGCCCGCGTCGCGAAGCACGGGCGTGACATCCACCGGGATGGCGTTGAGCTGGGCGTTGCCCGACAGCGGGTCGATGGGACCGGCGTCGGTGAGCACGTTGGAGTTCACCCCATCGGTGGCCGATGCCACCGACAACCGCACACCGTCCACGTCGTGGCCCCAGCCGTGGGGCAGGCTGACCACCCCGGGCCGAATGGTGTCGGTGAGCTCCACCCTGGCCGTCAGGGAGCCGGCCCGGGAACGGACCACGGCTCGGCCGCCGTCCTGGAGGCTCAGTCGACCCGCATCGTCGGGGTGCACCTGGAGGGTGCAGCGCGTGCGGCCCTTCACGAGCACCCGCACGTTGTGCATCCACGAGTTGTTCGACCGCAGGTGCCGGCGCCCGACCAACACGAGGCCCTCGGTGACCGGGCTGTGCAGGTCGGTCCGCAGCCGTTCGAGGTCTTCGGACAGGGGCGGACCCAGCAGATCGATCCGGCCGTCGACCGTCTTCAGCGCGTCGGGCAACCGGGGCCGGAGGGGGCCCATGTCGACGCCGTGGGGGTTGGCGGCCAGAACATCGAGGCTGAGGCCGTCGGGTTCTTCGCCGAAGCGATCACCGTACGGGCCGGTACGGACCATCAGATCCACCAGCTGATCGGCCGGGCTTCGATCGGGGGACTGGAGCTGGTCGCGTAGCTCGTCGGGGTCGCGACCCAACGCCGCGGCCGACCGATCGACCCGATCGCGCAAGGCGGCCTCGGCCAGATCGACGGGATCCCCGTCCGGGCCGAATCCCGCCACCAGCGCCGCCAGTCGGGCCAGGATGGCCCACTCCGCCAGCTCGTCGGACGGCACGAGCGCCGGCGTCCACTTGGCGACGTTGCGAATCGCCAGCGAGGTGAAGGCCAGGTCGTAGTGGCTCCTGGCCAAGGGACCCGGCGGCGGCAGGATGACGTGGGCGTGCCGGGTGGTCTCGTTGAGCCAGGGATCGACGCAGACCAGCAGGTCGAGGTCGACGAGGGCCCGGTCGATCTGACCACTGTCGGGGCACGACAGTGCGGGGTTGCCGGCGACCGTGAACAGGGCCCGGATCTGCCCCTCACCGGGAGTCAGGATCTCCTCGGCCAGGGCCGCCACCGGTAGTTCACTGCGCGCCTCGGCCAGCCCCCTGACCCGGCTGGCCCATCGACCGAGCTGGAAGCCGCGACCCTTGCCGGTGCCCCGGCTGCCGTGAGCGGGCAGCGCGAACAGCGCGCCACCCTCCCGATCGAGGTTGCCGGTGAGCACGTTGAGCAGATCGGTGGCCCACGACGCCAGGGTACCGAACCGGTTGGTGTGACTACCGATGCGGGCGTACACGGCAGCCGTCGGCGCACCGGCGAGATCCTCGGCCAGCGCGACGATTGTGGCGGCTTCGATTCCCGTGACGGACGCGACCGCCTCGGGCGTGAAGTCCTCGAGGGCCACCGTCACCCGATCGACGCCGTCGACCAGCGATCCGAGCGACCCGAGATCGATGGGTTCGCGCAAGAGCACATGGGCGATGCCGAGCAGCAGATGGGCATCGGTGCCCGGACGGATCGACAGGTACTGCGTGGCCCGCTCGGCCGTCTTGGTCCGCCGCGGATCCACCACCACCAACTGGCCACCGCGCGCCACCAGCGCCTCGAGGCGTCCGGGGAAGTCGGCGGCCGTGCACAGCGAGCCGTTGCTCTCGTAGGGGTTGGCGCCCAGCATCAACAAGAAGTCGGTGCGATCCAGGTCGGGCACCGGAATGGCTCCGGGATCGCCGAAGAGCAGTCCGGAGGACACGTGCTTGGGCATCTGGTCGACGGTGGACGCCGAGAACACGTTGCGGCTGCCCATGGCCTTGATCAGCGCGGGCAGGAACAGGCTGTTCTCGTGGCTGTGCACGTTGGGATTGCCGGCGTAGATGGCCAACGAGTCCCGTCCCGTCCGATCGATGACGGCCGTCAGTCGTGCGTCGATCTCGGCGAAGGCCTCATCCCACGTCACCTCCCGCCAGGTGGCGGTGGCTGGATCGTCGCCGGTGCGGATGAGCGGTGAGCGGAGGCGGTCGGGATCGTCGTGCAGGGCGCCCATGGTGGTGCCCTTGGGGCAGATGAACCCCTTGCTGAACGGATCGTGGCGATCGCCCCGCACCAACCACTGATCGCCCCGTTTGTTGAGCTCGAGCCCACACATGGCTTCGCACAGTGAGCAGGTGCGATACCCGACCAGTCGGAGGGTGGTGTCATCACTCACGGTTGCTCCCCTGACCGAGCCGGCGCAGGGATGTACCGCTCGAGATTGCGATGCAGATTGATGATGCGACACTCCTCGCCCGACAGCGAGAGGTGGGTGAATCCGGGTTGGTGCAGGCCCCGTTGGGCCCCTTCGATGTTGCCCACGTCCTGGTTGAGGACCAGACCCAGGTCGACATCGTCCTTGGCCACCGTGAGCGTCACCGGATCCGACCGGGCGGCGTCGGGAACGCCTCGATCGAAGGCCATGACGTCCATGATGCAGTGATCCACATCGGCGCCCGGGCGTGACTTCACGATCTGGAGCATGTCGCCGAACACCAGGATGGTGACGTTCGGGAACACGTTGTACTGCGACATGTCCAGCAGTCGACGGGTGTCGAAGCGGGACAGATCGACTCCGTGTCTGCGCCGGTACTCGTCCCGGATGAGCTCGGCCAGGTGATCGCGGAAGGCCTCGCCGGACTCCGCGTCGGGAGCGGGGCCGGCCTCGGCCGCATCGTGGATGCCGATCCGGCCGCCCATCACCTCGATGAAGCCCTCCCAGACCTGCTGCTGATCCACGTCGCGCAGCCGCGGGCTGGGGAGACCGTAGGGCTGCTCGAGTTTGCCGACGTGGGTCCAGATGACCTGTGGGGAGTTCACGTCGTCGACCATCGGCAACATCTCGCGATGGATGCCCTGCACGTGGTAGGTCTCGCTGAAGCCATCGATGAGCGTCTTCCAGTTGCAGGCCAGGTCGGTGGACACCAGGGCGCTGCACCGGAACTGATGGAGGTCGGCCCATGCGGCATCGGCCGGCATCTCGTCGAGGTAGATGGCCAGCTCGTCGGCGTCGGGATCGAGATTGATCCACACCAACGGTCCCCACGTGTCGACCCGCACCTCGATCAGCGGATAATCGTCGTTGCGGAGCACGCCGAAGCCCCGTCGAGAAGGGACCTCGCGCAGCTCACCGCGCAGGGTCCATGCCCAGCGGTGATAGCCGCACCGCAGCTCGGTGAGGCCGCGACCCGTGCCCCGACACAGCTCGTTGCCTCGGTGCAGGCACACGTTCTGGAAGGCGCGCAACACACCGTCGTCGCCACGAACCACCAGGACCGACCAGGGTCCCACGGTGTACTCGAACCAGTCACCCGGCTCGCTGACGTGGTCGATGCTGCAGGCGATCTGCCAGACCCGCGGCCAGACATGCTCCAGCTCGGCGGCTGCGAAATCCGGATCGGTGTAGCGGCTGGCCGGTACACGGACGGGCTGCGCGGCGCTCGACACCGACTCGATGGTCGACCCGCTGAGCTCACCGTCGATGGTAGTCACCACATCACCCCCCCTCCGTGGTCAGGACAGGAACTCCCCCACTCGGTCCTTGGGTCGCCCGATGATGGCCTTGCCCTTCTTCACGAGCAGCGGACGTTGGAGCAGGGCCTTGCGCTCCACCAGCAGATCGATCACGGCATCGGGAGCGCCCACGTAGTCGTCGGGGTCGAGCTCGAGCTTCTTGAACAGGGAGTCCTTGCGCACCAGATCCTCGACCGGATCCTCGAGGTCGGCCACGATGCGTTCGAGCGCGGCCCGGTCGGGGGGCTGCTTCATGTACAGGACGACGTCGACGTCGACGCCCATCTCCTCGGCGACCGCCAAGGCGTTCTTGGAGCTGCCTCAATGGGGATTGTGATAGATGGTGACCGCAGCCACGTTGCCTCCTCGTTGGTTGGTCGCGCCGGTCAGGACCGGTCGAAGGGTTTGTCGGCGAACTCGTCACGCAGAACGTTCTTGGTGATCTTCCCACTGGGATTGCGGGGGACCACGGCGACGTGCTCGAGCTGTTCGGGAATGGCCTGGGTGCGCAGCCCCGCCGCCGTGAGGAACTCCCGCATGCCGGCCAAGGTGAGCGGCTCGGCTCCCTCGGGCGTGGACACGACGGCCACGGCCCGCTCACCGGTTCTGGCATCGGGAAGACCGATCACCGCCACGTCCTGCACCTGCTCGTGTGTGAACAGGAGGTCCTCGACCTCCTTGGCCGAGATGTTCTCGCCGTGGCGGATGATGACGTCCTTGAGCCGGCCCGTGATCACGACGTAGCCCTGCGCGTCGATGATGCCGAGGTCACCGGTGCGGAAGTACCCCTCGTCGTCGAAGGCGTCGGCGTTCAGCGTGTCGTCGAGGTACCCCTTCATCATCTGCGGCGCCTTGGCCCGCAACTCGCCTTCCTGGCCAGGTCCGACGACCTCGCCCTCGACGCTGACCACCTTGAGGTCCACGCCCGGCATGGCTCGCCCTTCGGTCCGGGCCAGCTTGTCGTCGGGGTCGTCGTGGGCTCCCATGGTGAGGATCGGTGCCTCGGTGAGACCCCAGCCACTGACCACCCCGGATCCGCCCAGCTCGACCTTCACGTCGTAGTGCAGCTGCGGTGGCTTGGGCGCGCCCCCTCCCGGGCAGTTCTTGAGCTCGGGGAACAACGGGGTGTCCGGGTTCTCGCGCTGCGCGGCGAGGTACACCATGTGAAACGGCGTCCCCGAGCCGGCATGGGTGCAGCGCTCAGCGGCCAGGAACGCGGTGGTGGAGGCGGGGACGAAGGCCTGATCGAGCAGACTGACGCAACCCGTCTGAAGGCCGGTGAACAGCCAGGTGATACCCCCGATGTGGGGGAACGGGAACACCAACGCCGGTCGATCGCCGGCCTGCACGTCGAGGCGGTCCCCCATGGCACGGGCGATGGCATCGATGGAGGCGTCGGTGTGACGGGCCCCCTTCGGGTCGCTGGTCGTACCCGAGGTGTAACAGAGCCACCGCACAGGGGCGTCCTGTCCGTCACTCGCCGGTACCGGCACCGGCGGGAGGGTGGAGGGATCACCGACGGGGAATGCTCCCGGACCGACCGTGATGGCCGTGAGTCCCTCGACGGCATCGGCGATGGCGTGGCCCATGGCTCCGAAGTCGAACCCGCCGAACTCGGCGGGCGTGATCAGCACCTTGGCCCCGGCCTGGCGGCAGCAGAACCCGACCTCTCGCTCGCGATAGATGGCGATGATGGGATTCTGCACAGCGTCGAGCCGGTTGATGGCGGCGGCCAACACGACCGTCTCGATCCAGGTGGGCAGTTCCCACGCCACCACGTCACCGGCTCCGACTCCCAGATCGGCGAGACCGGCCGCCATCTCCCCGGCCGCGGTGGAGAACTCGGCGAAGGTCATCCGTCGACCGTCCTGGTCGACCAGCATGTCGGCGTCGGGAGTCGCCGCGACACGGGCCTCGATGAGCTCCCACAGATTGCGACCCGATACCGCGGTCATGCATCCCCCTTCGGATGATCGATCACTCGGGCGGTCACCGTACTCGCGCCGGGCTGGTCGAGTCGCAACCGGTTGCCGGGCGCCGTCGACCTACCAGGTGATGCCGCTCGGGTGGTCCTCGCGCCGATCACCGACGGCGAAGTCACCGGCCGCATCGGCGGACCGCGCGCTCGGAAGTGGATACTCGTGGAGGACCAGCTCGGGGATCTGCTCCTTGAGCATGCCGGCCAGCAGACCCACCGTCGGGATGGCACGGGGCGCCTGGAGGGGCCCGAACACCAGCAGCCGGTCGCCGAACGTCTCGACACCCAGGTCGCCCTCGCTGCCCAGCAGCACGTCGATGACCGTGGCACTGAGGAAGCGCCGAGCGAAGTGGGCGTCTCCGGACACGATCCGATAGCGCCGATTGAACTCCTCGGACTCGAAGTCGAGGTCGCCGGCGGTGATGCGGGAATATGCCTTCCACGCGTGACCCTCGGGCGCCACGATCAGGCGGGGCAACCAGGCTGACACGTCGACGACGGCGCCGGTGCGCACGGCGCCTTGCGACACCCACTCGGTGTCCCGGATCCGCGGGACCAGCGGATGGATGCCACCGCCGCCGTTCTTGATGCGCCGTCGGCTCCGATTGCCGTCCTCGTCGGTGATGATCTCCATCTCCACCTGGGCGCAGAAGTCGAAGGCAACCACGCTGGTACCCCGCTCGGTGCGACCGGACATCTGGTTGGAGATCGACATGCGGTCGAATTCCCCGAACGCCGTGAACCGGGTCCGACCGACGTCCTTGGCATCCTGGCCGTGGTAGTGGAAGCCACTGTGGGCAGCTGCCGCCCGCGCCTCCCGCGTACGGCCCGCGAAACGCTCGAACAGCCAGACGAGCACCACGAGGGTCACGATGCTGGCGGCCAGGCCCACGCCGAACCACGCAGCCGGGCTCAGCGTCAAGAAGCCCTCACCCGTGTCGGGCGGGCCCAGTTGGATCTCGACCTGGGGATGAACGCGGAGCACACTGTTTCATCGGCTCGATGCCGGCTCGACCTGACCCAGCGTTCGAACAGGTCGCCGGGCTACCAGCCTCGAAAGCGCGGGTCGCGCTTCTCCCGGAAGCTGGCGATGCCCTCCTGCACGTCGGCGGTGTGGTGGTTGAGCTCGACGGCCCACGACTCCTCTTCGGCGATGGTGTGGCGGTCGACGTCGAGCGAGCGATTCAGCATCCACTTGGTCAGCATGTAGGCCTTGGTGGGTCCCTGGGCCAGCCGCTCGGCCCACTCCCGTGCCGAGTCGACCAGGTCCTCGGCCGGAACCACCTTGTTGCACAGGCCGAGGCGTTCGGCTTCGGCCGCCGGGATGTCCTCGGCGAACAGCATCAGCTCCTTGGCCTTCTGAAGGCCCACGAGCCGGGGCAGGATCCAGGCCCCGAGGGCATCGGGCACCAGGCCCCGGCGGGTGAAGATCTCGATGAGCTTGGCCGACTCGCTCATGATCACCAGGTCGCACATCAGCGCCAGGTGAGCGCCCATGCCGGCGGCGGTGCCGTTGACGGCGGCGATCACCGGCAACTCGCAGTCGAGGATGGCCGGCATCAACGTGTGCTGGCCGCGCAGCATCATCCGCCGGGGCTCGCCCATCGACGGATCGGGGGCGTCGTCGGGACGGGCCGCACTGGCGCGATCGGCCGAGATGTCGGCGCCGGGGCAGAACAGCTTGCCGGTGGCGGTGAGCACCACGGCGCGGGCCTCGAACTGACCATTGAGGCCTTCGAAGAGGTCGCGGACACGGTCCCGGCAGGCCGGGGTGAGCGCGTTACCCCGTTCCGGTCGGTCGATCGTGATCCAGGCGACCTGGTTCACGATCTCGAATCGGATCTGCTCCTCGAGGAGACGATCGTCGGCCATCAGGCGCCCGCTGCCGCCTTGGCCTGCTGGGCGATGCGGGTGCCCAGCCGGGCCAGCTGTTGGCTCCCACCGCCGAAGGTGTTCTCCAGTTGCTTGACCCACAGGAAGTAGCGGTGCACGGGGTAGTCGATGTCGGCTCCCATGCCCCCGTGGAGGTGTTGGACGTGGTGCACGCACTGCTGGCCGACTTCGGCCGACCACCACTTGGCCACTTCGGTCTGGGAGGCGGCGGGGAGCCCCGTTGCCAGCCGCCAGGCGGCTTGGAGCAGGGTGACCCGGATGCCCTCGATGGCGATGTAGCAGTCGGCGGCCCGCAGAGCCACCCCCTGGTTGGTCGACAACGGCCGACCGAACTGCTCTCGCTGGGAGGTGTACTCGGCGGCCATCCGCAACGCTTCCTCGCAGGCACCGAGCACGATGGCGGAGACCGCCAGCTGGATCCGCTGCACGGTCCAGCCGACCACCGCGAGTCCGTGGCCGACCTGGCCGATGACCGCGTCATCGCCGACCGTGACGCCATCGAAGGTGAGGGTGCCGTGCAGCTCGTGGTTGGTGGTGTCATTGAGCGCCGTGGCCAGGCCGGCGGCATCCCGCTCGACGACGAACACGGTGAGCTCGTCGCCGGTCCGGGCCGGTACCAGCACGGCATCGGCCACACCGGCGGCCGGCACGGCGACCTTGGTGCCCGTGAGCGTCCAGCCACCGCCGTCGACGGGCGTGGCTTCCACGCTGGAGTGGCGACCGTCGTTGGAGCCCACCTCGGCGAAGGCGCCCGTGAGCACGGTCTGGCCGCTCACGACACCAGGCAACAACCGGCCTTGCAGATCGGCCGATCCGAAGTGTCCGATCGGCAGAGCGGCGGCGACCAACGTGGGCCACAGCGGCACCGGTGCCACCCGTCGCCCCTGCTCCCGCAGGACGAGCAGCAACTCCACGATGTCGAAGCCCAGCCCGCCGTGGTCCTCGGGGATGGCCACACCCAGCAGGTTGGCCTTGGCCAGTTCGGCCCAGAGCTCCCGATCGATGCGGTCATCGGAAGCCTCGATCTCCGCCACCCGATCGGCATCGACCTGGCCGCGGAAGATCTGCTCGGCCAATTCGACCAGCGCGTCCTGTTCCTCGCTGAAGGCGAAGTCCATACCGCCCCCTACCGGCTCGACCGGGCCATGCCCAGCCCCAGCCAGGCCACGATCTCGCGTTGGATCTCGTTGACACCACCACCGAAGGTGTTGATCTGGGCGGCCCGACCGGCGGCCTCGACCTCGCCGCGCAACAGCGTTCCGGGCGAGCCATCCCGCAGATGGCTCTGGGCGCCCATCACGTTGAGCAGGGCGTGGTACACGTCATTGAGTGCCTCGGTGCCGTAGACCTTGGCCGACGAAGCCTGATCCGGGGTGAGGGTGCCGTTCTCGACGTCGACGGTCATGCGCCAGTTGAACAGGTTGAGCGCCTCGAGCTTGGCGTGGCACCGAGCCAGGTCCATCTGTACCCAGGGCAGATCGATCAGGACCCCCTCTTCTCCGGAAGGAGTTTCGGCGGCCCAGCGAACCACGTCGTCGTACAGGCGGAAGGCCTTGGCCCCGACGGCAGCCAGGCCCACTCGCTCGTGGTTCAGTTGGGTCGTGATCATCCGCCAGCCGCCGTTCTCGTCACCCACGAGGTTTTCGTAGGGCACGCGGACATCGTCGTAGTACGTGGCGGTGGTGGTGCCACCCCCGACCGTGACGATGGGCGTCCAACTGAACCCGGGGCTGTCCGTCGGGACGATGATGAGTGAGATCCCCTTGTGCTTCTTGACGTCGGGGTCGGTACGACACGCCAGCCAGATGTAGTCGGCCTCGTTGGCGCCGCTGGTCCACATCTTCTGGCCGCTGATGACCCATTCGTCACCGTCGCGCACGGCACGGGTGGTGAGCGACGCCAGGTCGGTGCCGGCCCCGGCCTCGCTGTAGCCGATGGCGAAGGTGATCTCACCGGCCAGGATCTGCGGGAGGTAGAAGTCCTTCTGCTGATCGGAGCCGAACTCGATGAGCGTCGGCCCGACGGTGTTGAGTGTGACGAACGGCATCGGGAAGTTGGCCCGCTGCGCTTCGTCGAAGAAGATGAACTGATCGGTGGGCCGACGCCCCTGCCCGCCGTACTCGGTGGGCCACCCCACGCCCATCATGCCGTCGGCCCCGAGGCGCCGGAACAACTCCCGGCGAACGGATGAGGTTTCGTGGGCCCCTCGGAGCGATTCCCACAACTCGGGGGTCATGAGGTCGCTGAAATAGGCCCGCACCTGCTTGCGGAACGCCTGCTGTTCCGCGGTTTCTTCGAGGTGCACCAATGGCCTCCTGAGCTGGCGGTTCCCCGAAATCTAACGATCCGTCAGATTGGAGGCCAACCTGTACGGGCCGAGGTTCGTGCGCCTCAGA
>JAOUEE010000382.1 GCA_029858875.1 Acidimicrobiia bacterium | reverse complement strand
GTGTCAGCGAAGCCGAGGAGTTCGTCGACCAGCTCGATCCGGCGGCCGTGCGCCAGTGGGACCAACTGGCCGAGTGCGAGTCGGGCCGCGACTGGGCGGCCGACACCGGCAACGGTTACTACGGCGGCCTCCAGATCCAGCTCGTCACCTGGCAGGCGGTCGGGGGGGTGGGGTACCCCAGCGAGGTGCCGCGCGAAGCCCAGATCCACAAGGCCACCGCCATCAAGGAGCTCCAGGGGTGGGAGGCTTGGCCCCGCTGCTCGGTGACCCTCGGGTTCGCCGAGTAGGAACGGCGTCGGGCCGAGCACCCGGGTCGAACCCCCTAGGATGCCTCGATGGACTACTCCGATCCGAAGAGCTTCACGGTCTGGCTGGCCCGGGCCATCGCCTACCTGGCCTACGCCTATCTGCTCATCTGTGAGTTCGTGCTGGTGCAGGGCTTCTTCCTGAAGCTGCTGGGTGCCGACCCATCGGCCTCGTACACCCAGTGGGCCTACCGCAGCCTCGATCGGGTGATGGAACCCTTCCGAGGGATCTTCACCCCGGTCGAGCTGAACGGCGACGCCGTCCTCGACACGTCGATCCTCTTCGCCATGTTGATCTACGCCATCGTGGCCCTGCTGATCCGCACGCTGCTCGACTGGCTCACCTTCCGACTGACCAAGATCGAGGCCGAGCGCGAGATCCAGATGGCCGATCTGGCGGCCGCGCGCGCGGCCGGCACCAGCCTGCCGCCGGCCGCCCCGCCACCCCAGGCGCCGGGCCGGCCCTGAACAGGACGAAACCAACCGTGAGCACGCCGACCGATCGCCCGATGCGCAGCCTTTTCGCCGTGATGGTGTTGGCGCTCGGCCTGGTGCTGGGCGCCACCGCCGCCCACGCCCAAGACGGCGGTGGCTCCGAGCCGGCCCCCACCGAGGCACCGGCTCAGGGTGCGGGCTCGCAGACTCCGCCGGCGGTCGACGACGATGGCACCGACGCGCAAACGCCCGGCGACGACGGGCACCGTGCCCGCCGAGGACGGCGGATCCGAGGACGACGGTGACGGCAACGGTGACGTTCTCATCGTGGTGCTGGTGGCGGTGCTGGCCGTCCTGGTGCTGGCGGCTCTGGGCATGGTCTTCGGGGGCCGCCGCTCACGGCCCGCGGCTGCTCCGGCGCCGGCGGCTCGGGCCGCGGCGCCATCGCCGCGTCGCGACGTGTTGGCCAATGTCCGTTGGCTGCACGATCAGCTGTCCATCGAGCTGCTGGGAGCGCCCGGCCCGCAGGCCGCCGCCCGTTGGCGGTCCGAACGGGCCCGGGTCGACAACATGGCCATCGCCTGCCAGGGGGTGGCGGCCGATGGTGGGGGTGACCAGTGGCGTCAGTTGGCGTCGGCGGTGTCGGCCCTGGCCGGATCGCTCGATACCGCCACCGAGCTGCGGGCGCAGACCGAGCCCGACCCTTCGTTGGTGACCGAAGCGATGGCGGTGGTCGATCGCAACCGGGCTCAGATGCTGACCGTGGCCGAGGCCCTGGGACGCCAGGCCTGAATCGGCCGAGGTCGGACGCTCAGGCGCGCTGGCGCTGCTCGACCTGGGACCAGATGGCCGTGACGATCACGGCGCCCACGAGCGAGCCGATGATGCCGCTCGGGCGCAGGTCCAGGCCGTCGCCGGCGAGGAGGCTGGCGAGCAGGCCACCCACGAACGAGCCGATGAGTCCGGCGGCCAGCGCCCGGCCCCAGTTGATCTTGTAGCCGGACCGGCCCAGGATCATCTGGGCGCCAGCCCCGATGAGCATCCCGAACCCGAGAATTCCCAGAATGAGCACGGCCGTACGCTAACGCCGCTTCCGCTCGACACCATCACGCGGGGCTCGTTCCCGAACCGCTCGTGGTGCGGCGGCGCGTCCCCGGTCGGATGTCCTCACCGACTTTCGGCGCAGGGGGAGCGCCGAGCTTTCCGGGGCCGGGCGAATCGTGGAATGATGCGTCGGTCCCTCACCCGAACGGACAGGAAAGGCAAGTAATGAGCACGCTCGCGGCCGAGTTCGGCAGTGGCCAGGTTCTCTGGTCGATCTTCTGGTTCTTCCTCTTCTTCATGTGGCTTTGGCTCATCATCTCGGTCTTCTCCGACATCCTCCGCAGCGATGACCTCAACGGATGGGGCAAGGCGCTGTGGTCGATCTTCATCATCTTCGTGCCCTACCTGGGTGTGTTCATCTACCTCATCGCCCGTGGCGGGCAGATGGGTGAACGGGCGGTCCAGAACGCCCAGGCACAGGAGCAGGCGTTCCAGAGCTACATCCGCGAGACCGCCGGTGGCGCCACCCCGTCGGATCAGTTGGCCACGCTGGCCGACCTGCACGCCAACGGCAAGCTCACCGACGACGAGTACGCCACGGCCAAGGCCAAGGTCATCGGCTGACCGCCCGGCTCGTCGGCGGCCCCAATTCCCCGAAACTGCAGTGACCACGCGCGCGGAGCGCGCGCCATCACCGCAAATTCGGTTGGGATCGGCCGGCGCCGCGGTCGGGCCCCTCAGATCTTGCGGTCGGGCCAGTACGGCTCGCGCAGGATCTGCTTGCGGATCTTGCCGGTGCCCGTGCGGGGGATGGCGTCGACGAAGTCGTAGGAGCGGGGGGCCTTGTAGCCGGCCAGGTGCTCGCGGCAGTGGCGGCCCAGGTCGGCGATGAGCTGGTCATCGGGGGCGAACTCGGGTTGCAGGTGCACCACGGCCTTGACCGCTTCGCCGAACTCGTCGTCGGGGACGCCGATCACGGCCACATCGGCCACGGCCGGGTGCACGTTCAGTATCCCCTCGATCTCGGCCGGGTAGATGTTGACGCCGCCCGAGATCACCATGTCGATCTTGCGATCGCTCAGCCAGAGGAAGCCGTCGTCGTCGAGGTAGCCCACGTCGCCGGTGGTGAACACCCCGGGCTCGAGGTGGGCGGCCGCGGTCTTCTCGGGAGCGTTGTGGTACTCGAAGTCGGTCCCCAGGAGGTTGCGGAAGTACAGGGTGCCCTCGGTGCCCGGAGCCACCCGCTGGTTGTCGTCGTCGACGACGATGACCTCGACATTGTCGGCCGGGAGCCCGACGCTGCCGCCCTTGGCCAGCCACTGCTCGGAGTCGATGGTGGATATCACCGAGCCCTCGGTGGAGCCGTAGTACTCGTGGATCTTGGGCCCCCACCACTCGATCATCCGGCGCTTGATCTCGGGCGGGCACGGCGCGGCACCGTGCCAAACCCGCACCAGACTGGAGCCATCGAAGCCGGCCCTGGTGTCGCCGGGCAGGTCGACCAGACGCTTGAACTGGGTGGGCACCAGATGCACGTTGGTGACCTGGTGCCGATCGATCAGCGTCAGTACCTCGGCCGCATCGAACTTGTGCTGCATCACCGTGGACGAACCGTTGAGCATGGGCAGCAGCGACCAGGCCCACTGGGCCGAGTGATACACCGGTCCGCACAGCAGCGACCGGCCATCGGGGGGCACGATGTC
>JAOUEE010000069.1 GCA_029858875.1 Acidimicrobiia bacterium | reverse complement strand
TCGTTGAACTGGGTCTCGGTGAGATCCAGTTCGGCCGCCACCTCTTCGTCGGTGGGGGTACGGCTCAGGCGGGCTTCGAGCTTCGCGTAGGCCTTCTCGACCGATCGGGCCTTGGCCCGCACCGACCGGGGGACCCAGTCGATGGAGCGCAGTTCATCGAGGATGGCGCCCTTGATGCGGGCGATGGCGTAGGTCTCGAACTTGTAGCCCCGCTCCAGGTCGAACTTGTCGATGGCGTCGATCAACCCGAAGATGCCGTAGCTCACCAGGTCGCTGTGCTCGACGTTCTGGGGCAGCCCGACGGCGACACGGCCGGCGACGAACTTCACCAGCGGTGAGTAGTGCAAGATGAGCTGGTCGCGCGCCTGGCGCGCTTCCTGGTCCTTGTATGCGGCCCATAGCTGCTCGACATCGTCGGCCGATTCGTTCTCCACAGTGGCCCCTACGCTCGTGGATGGGTTTCCTGGTGCACACGCTGCAGGCGCTCGCGGCTCACGTGGGTGTAGATCTGAGTGGTGCTCAGATCGGCATGGCCGAGAAGTTCCTGCACAGCACGAAGATCGGCACCGCCATCCAAAAGATGAGTGGCGAAGGTGTGCCGGAGCGCGTGGGGGTGGGTGGGGGCACTGGACCAGCGGTCGAGCAGGCGGCGGACGTCGCGCGGGGTGAGCCGCCGTCCGGTGAGGTTGAGGAAGACGGCGTCGGGCGGGCTTCCCGACTGGACCAGCGCCGATCGGCCCTGGTCGAGCCATCGCCCGAGCGCCTCGGTGGCGGGAGGCGAGAGCGGCACGATGCGTTCCTTGTTGCCCTTGCCCGTCACCCGCACGGTGCCACCGTGGAGGTCGATGGCCGAACGGTCGATGCCGCACAGCTCGCTGACCCGCAGACCCGAGCCGTACAGCAATTCGAGCACGGCCCGGTCGCGTTGGCGGCGGGCCTCGTCGTCGTCGGCCACCCGCACCGGGGTGTCGTCGAGCATGGCCGACAACTCGTCGTCGCGCAGCACGCGCGGCAACCGCGCCTGGCCCTTGGGCGCCGAGAGGGTGATGGTGGGATCGGCGGCGATCCGACCCATCCGACGAGCCCAGCCGAAGTAGCGGCGCAGGACCGACGCCTTGCGGGCCACCGTGCGCCGGGCGTACCGGCGCTGATCGAGATCGGCCAGGTAGCGCCGGAGCACCCGCCGATCGACCCGGTCGGGCCCGCCCACCTCCTGGCCGTCGGCCCAATCGATGAAGGCGGCCAGATCGCGTCGGTACACCTTCACCGTGGCGTCGCTGACCGACGTCAACGATCGGGCGAAGTCCTCGAGGGCCCATTCCATCGCTCGCCACGGTATCGGCGCCGGTCATCGGTGGGCGGGGACCCGTTCCAGCCAACCACCGGTGCGGACCAGCCAGCCCGCCTCGATCAGCCGCTCCACCGCCAAGGCCACCGCGCCCACATCGAAGGCGGTGCGGAGCACCACCTGGTCGAGGGTGGACGGCTGCCAACCCACCGCATCGAGCACGGTGGCCCCCATCTCGTCGGGCGCCAACCGGTCGTCGGCCACCGGTCGGCGGGGCCCAGGGGTACAACCCAACACGGCCAGGACGTCGTCCACGCCCGTGACCGGGCCGGCACCCTGGGCCAACAGCGCGTTGGTGCCGGCCGAAGCGTCGCTGCGCACCGAGCCGGGCACGGCCAGCACCGGCCGGTCGCGACGCAACGCTTCGTCGACGGTGGACATCGACCCGCCGCGGACGTGACTCTCGACCACCACCACGACATCGGCCAGCGCGGCGATGAGCCGGTTGCGGGCCGGGAACCGCCAGCCCTCGGGCGCGGCCCCCAGCGGTGCTTCACTGAGCAACAAGCCGCGCTCGGCCACCTGTTGCCACAACACGTCGTTGGCTCGGGGGTACACCACGTCGAGGCCGCTGCCCACGACGGCGATGGGAGGCGCGGTCGGGGTCCCGGCCAAGGCCCCCCGGTGGGCCTCCGCGTCGATGCCCAAGGCCAGCCCCGACACCACACCGACTCCGGCCTCGGCCAGCTGCGCGCCGAGATCGAAGGCCACATCGCGTCCGTAACGGGTGCACTTGCGGGTACCGACGATGGCCACCCGGGCCCCGTCGAGATGGTCGAACCCGCCGCGATGGAACAGCACCGTGGGTGGGGCGGGATCCTCCCGCAGCGCGGCGGGGTGGGCACGAGGCTCGGTCACCCCGATGCCGAGCTGGAGATGGCGTTGCCACAGCCGGGGCACGTCGAGGGCTCGGGCCTGTTCGGCCCACCCCTGGACCAGCTCGGGACCGCGGCCCCGGAGCGCCCGCAGCAACGGCACCGATCGCGCCAGCGCTCCGTCGAGCAGCGCCTCCCAAGCCGCCTCCGGGCTGCGTCGAGCCAGCACCAGGCGGGCCCGACGGGGCCACATGCCGTCGAGGGACATCAGAGCGGCCAGGTGCGCCGCCGGCGGCAGGGCGGTCATGGCCGGACCCCGATACCCAGCGGATCGACGCGATGGGCCAGGGCCGCGGCCAGGTGCTCGTCGGAGACGGCCTGGGCCCCGTCCAGGTCGGCCATGGTCCTGGCCACTGTTCGCACCCGGTGCAGGCCCCGCCCGCTGAGCCGACCATCGGTGACCGCCCGCTCGAGCAGGAACCGGGAGCCCGGCGTGAGCGGCGCCACCCGGTTCAGCTCTTCAGGCCGCAGGTCGACGTTGAGGCCGCCGCTGCGGGCGCGGGCCCGGCTACGGGCGCCGGCCACCCGCTGGGCCACCGCCGCCGACCCCTCGCCGACGGGTGCCGACAACAGATCGGCCGCCCCGGGCCGCTCGACCACGACCCGAAGGTCGAACCGGTCGAGCAAGGGGGCCGACAGCCGGCGGTGGTACCGGGCCCGGGCCGAATCCGAGCAGCGACAGCCGCCCGGAGCCCCCGATTCGCCACAGGGACACGGGTTCATGGCCGCCACCAGCACGAACCGCGCCGGGTAGGTCTGGGATCCGTGCACTCGACTGACCCGCACCGTTCCCTCCTCGAGGGGCTGGCGCAGGGCCTCGAGGGCCGCCGGCGGGAACTCACCCAGCTCGTCGAGGAACAGCACGCCACCATTGGCCAGCGAAACCTCACCCGGACACATGGCGGCCGACCCCCCTCCGATCATGGCCACCGACGAGATCTGGTGGTGCGGGGCACGAAACGGTGGGACCCGGATCAGTCCGCCGGCGAGGGCGAGACCGGCGGCCGACCACACTCGTGTGACGGTGAGGGCGTCACCCGGATCGAGCGGCGGCAACAGCCCGGGCAATCGCTTGGCCAGCATGGTCTTGCCTGCGCCCGGCGGCCCGACCATGAGGAGGTGGTGACCCCCGGCCGCCGCCACCTCGAGCGCCTGGCGGGCGACCGGTTGGCCCCGCACGTCAGCCAGATCGGGAACCGGCGGCGGCGTGGCGACCGGCCGTGGGGGCGGCACCGGGGGCCACGCCGCCTCACCCCGAAGGACCTCGGCCAGCTGTCGCAGCGAGCTCACGGGACGGCTCTGTACCCGCTCGACCAGCTGGGCCTCGGCGTGGTTGCCGGGCGCCACCACCACCTCGGGCCGATCCATGGCCGCCACCATGGGTAGGGCCCCGCGAACCGGCCGCAGCGCGCCGTCCAGCCCCAGCTCGGCGAGGAAGCCGAGGTTGGTGACGGAGTCCCGAGGAACCCGGTCGAGGGCCACCATGAGCGCCACGGCGATGGCCAGGTCGAGACCGGAGCCGACCTTGGGCAGACCCGACGGGGCCAGGTTGACGGTGACCTTCTCCTCGGGCCATCCGAGCTCGCTGGACAGCAGCGCGGCCCGTACGCGGTCGCGCGCCTCGCGACACGAGGTGTCGGGCAGCCCCACCACCGTGAAGGCGGGCAGGCCGCCGGCCACGTGCACTTCGACCGACACCGGCCGGCCGTCGACACCGGCGATGGTGGCCGACGCCGTGATGGCCAACATGTGTGTCCTCCTCTGTCTCACAGAGGAGGACCGTGCGCCGGCCCTCGAGCGTGCCGTCACCCTACGGTGGTGCTCGGACACCGAGGAGCCAACATGTTCGATCGCCCCACGCTCGCCGTCGAGAACGAGTTCGGCCTTCCCATCCACCGCACATCGCGCTGGATCTTCAACTGCTACGTGGTGGAGGGGGGCGACGGCCACGTGCTGGTCGACGCCGGCCTGCCCGCCACCGCGGCGGCCGCCCTGGCGTTGATCTCGGGCCGCGATGGATCGGCCGACCACGCCGTGGCCACCCACGGCCACTGCGACCACCTCGGGGGCATGCCGCTGCTGCACAATCAGGCCGGCACCCTGGCCCACCTCCCCGCCCGCTGCGCGGACTACCTCGATGGCGAAACACCCCGAGTGTTCGGCGCCAAGGCGGCACTGGGGTTCGTGCCGATGTATCGCGAACAGCCCTTCTCGCTCAAGGCCGCGGCCCAGTTCGGCCGGGCCAGCACCCGCATCGGCTACAGCCGCGGCGAAACCATGGTGTTCCGTCCGCCCGTCGCCAGCTTCTTGACCGACGGCGACCCCGTGCCGGGGTTGGAGGGATGGCACGTGGTGGCCGCGGCGGGCCACACCGACGACAGCATCTGCTACTACCACCCGGACTCGGCCACCCTGCTCTCGGGCGATGCCGTCATCACCCTGGGCGGGCGAGCGTGGTTCAACCCCGAGTGGGTCGACGCCGAGGCATCGCGGGCCACCGAGGACCGGCTTCGATCTCTGGAGGTCCGTTATCTGCTCCCGGGTCACGGGCTGCCCATCGCGGGTGATGTCTGGGCCCGGGCGCTCGCATTCGGCGAGCGCCCGCCGGGGCGTGGGCTGCTGCCGCGGTGCTCGCGCCGTTTCGGACAGTGGCCCTCCGGAGGCCACGATCGCCGTTCGGATCCGACCTAGGTCCCTGCCCACGACCGGCGGCGATCGTCAGGCTGAGGGTGATCAACCGGACCATCCAGGAGGAACCACCCCGTGAGCAAGAAACACGTAGCCAAGCCCACCTCCGAGCAAGCCGAGACCTCCCCCGAGCGCCGAGCGTCACCGTGGCCCGAGTGGATGGGGCGTGATCTTCCCGACTTCTTCGACTTCCGCTGGCCGAGGGCGTGGCCGCCGAGGTGGCCCGAGGTGTTCGAGGGCGGCGCCGGCACCACGACGATGCGGATCGAGGAGTCCGAGGAAGACGGCCAGCTCGTGATCCGGGGCGAGATCCCCGATGTCGATCCGGCCAAGGACATCGACATCCGGGTCGCCGACGGCCGCCTGACCATCCGGGCCGAACGCCGGGAGAAGAAGGAGTCCGACCAGGAGGGCCGCCACCGATCGGAGTTCCGCTACGGCTCGTACGAGCGCAGCATCATGCTTCCCGCCGGCGTCACCGAGGACGACGTGGAGGCCAGCTACACCGACGGCATCCTCGAGGTCCACGTGCCCATCCCCGAACACCCAGAGGGCGGCCGCAAGGTCCCTGTCACTCGCTGAGTCGGGCCTGCAGGAACCGCCGATCGGCGGCGTTGCCCGTGAGGGTCAGCGCCCGCCGGTAGGCGGTTCGCGACGCCACCGGATCGCCCAGACGGGCCAGGAGTTCGCCGCGCGCCGCGTGGTAGTAGCGGTACTCGGCCAATGGTGCGGCCACCTCCGGCGCATCGAGCAGGCGGAGGCCGGCGGCTGGCCCCTCGGACTCGGCCACGGCGACGGCGTGGTTGAGTGCCACGACCGGTGTGGGCCGGAGCCCGACCAGCGTGCGGTAGAGCGCCGCGATCTGGCGCCAGTCGGTGTCGGCTGCGCTCGGGGCCCGCGCGTGGACCGCGTTGATGGCGGCCTCGATCTGGAAGGGTCCAGGCCGGTGGCGCCGCAGCGCCTGATCCAGGATGTCGACCGCCTCGGTGATCTGTTCGTGGATCCACCGCCCTCGATCCTGGTCGGCCAACAGCACCGTCTGCCCCGCCGCATCGATCCGTGCCGGGCGCCGAGCATCGGTGAACAACATCAGCGCCAGCAGTCCCTGCGTCTCGGCGTCGTCGATCACCAGGCCGCCCAGCAGGCGGGTGAGGCGAATGGCTTCGGCGGCCAGGTCGACCCGAAGGGCCACGGACCCCGTGGAGGCGTAGGCCCCCTCGTTGAACACCAGGTACAGCACGTGGTGCACCACACCGATCCGGTCGAGCAGCTCCGGGTCATCGGGGATGCGGAAGGGAATGGCCGCCGTGGCGATCTTGCGCTTGGCCCGCACGATGCGCTGGGCCATGGTGGCCTCGGGCACCAGGAAGCCGGCGGCGATCTCCGCGGTGGTGAGGCCACCGAGGCTGCGCAGGGTGAGAGCGATCTGGGCCTCGACCCGCAGCGCCGGGTGACAACAGCCGAAGAAGAGGCGCAGCTGGTCGTCGTTGCTGGCCGACCGGGCGCCGTCACGGAGCGGCTCCTCGAGACGGGCCAGCTGTTCGGCCTTGTCGCGCCCGGTCCGGGCGCGACGGATCTGATCGACGGCCCTGCGCCGTGCGACCGTGGTGATCCAGGCACCGGGCCGGTCGGGAATCCCGTCGTCGAGCCAGCGGGTCAGCGCCAGGGCAGCCGCTTCCTGCGCGGCATCCTCGGCCGCGCCCAGATCACCGAGGTCGCGATAGAGCACCGCCATCAGCTGCGGCCACTCGTCTCGGACGACCTCGGCGACCCGGGCACCGACCGGATCCACTAGCCGAAGTCGGGAACGGGCCGGATCTCGATGGTGCCGGAGCTCGCGTGGGGGATCTTGGCCGCCCACTTCATGGCCTCGTCCAGGCTCTCGCAGTCGAGGACGTAGAAACCTCCGAGGTGCTCCTTGGTCTCGGCGAAGGGGCCGTCGGTGGTGATCACCTCGCCGTTGCGGACCTGCAACGACGTGGCGGTGCTGGTGGGCTCGAGCGGCTCACCGGCCACGATGACACCGGCACCACCGGCTTCCTCGCCGAACGCCATGTACCCGGCCATGATCGGACCGAACGCTGGGCTGGTCGGATCGGGGTTGGCCACGGCGTCGTTCTCGTCGCTGTAGATCAAGCAGGCGTACTTCATGGGACTCGGTTCTCCTGTTCGTGGTTTCTCGAGGTCCCGTCGAACGGCATCGACGATTCTCGACATGCGGGCCCAAGAAATCGCCGACTTCCTCGACTGGTCGCCGACCGGCCGTCGACGCTCAGCCCGGCCGAGCGCGGAAGCGCCGCTCGCTCTCGGCGTTGTCGGCGGCCTCGATGCGCTCGGTCACGTCGGTGAGCTGCGCGCGCGCCTCGCGGCTGTAGCGGGGGTTGGGCTTCACCTCGTCATCCTCGAGCGGCGGCAGCCGGAAGCCGGTGTACACGACCTTGCGCGGTCGCTCGATGGGCGGATGAGCCCGGTGCAGCGTGTCGCTGCAGTGCACGGTGACATCGCCGGTTCTGGTCTCCAACAGCCGGGGCGCCAGGTCGAGACGGCGGTCCCGCATGGTGGCGATGGTGTTGGCTCGATGCGACCCCGGGATCACCCCCAGGGCGCCCGACCGCCGGTCGGCGCCGGTGACCGAGATGCCGGTGGTCATGCTGTTGCACACATAGGAGTGCATGCCCTGGCCGCAGTCCTTGTGCCAGGGCAGATCGGAAAGGCCCTTCACGATGTCGAGCGGCTTCACCAGCCCCTCGCCGCCACCGCCGAAGGCATGGCCCTCACCGGTCAGGTCGGCCAATCGCTGGAACCGCTCGTCGGCCAGCAGCCGGCGCAGCGCCTCGGACTTCTCGTAGAAGAACAGCACCCGCACCGCCTGGCTGGTGCCCTGGGAATCCTCGGCCCACCACGACTCGCCGTCGTCGGGTGTGGCTCGACCGATCCACTCGTCGATGTCGTCTCCGATGCCGGCCATCTCGGCCTCGTCGAAGACGTGTTCCACGTGCAAGAAGCCGGCTTCGCTCAGGAAGTGCGCCATCTCGGCCCGGTCGTCGTCGATGGAGAACGAGCGATCGAGGTCCAGCTCACCCCCTTCGGCGTCGGAGAAGGTCACATCGCCGGTCTCGTGGACCCGGCGGCCGTCGAGGAGCGCCCGCAGCACCGGCTCCCAGCCGATCCAGTCATCGAGGGTGCCGACCGAGATCTTCACCCTGGCGGTCATGGCCAGACCCATGGTGGACTGCCAGTCCTGCACCAGGTCCGACAGGGCATCGGCCGCCAGCTCGGCCACGACACCGGCCCGGGCGACTCCCGTGACCAGGACGAGGCTGTCGCCGTGTTCGCTCAGCGTCACGCCCCGACCGTCGACCAGGAGTCCCAACGCCGGGAGTTCCTTGTAGCGCAGCCCGCGAGCAGCCACATCACCGAAGCGGGTGATGGCCGCGGGCAGGAGCGAGTCGAGCACCTGGTCCCGTTGGAGATCCTGTCGGTCCTTGTGGAGCCGGGTCCGCTGATCGATCGACATCTGCTCCCCCTCCCCCCCAACTACAGCACCTCACGGGTGTAGCGCGCCACCGCCTCGATCTCCTGGGGGGTCAAACGGTTCCCGAAGGCCGGCATCTGGTTGCGGCCCTCGCCGATCACCCGGGTCTGGTCGGCGATGTCGGGGTACTTGGTGGTGACGGCCTCGCTCTGGATGTTGGGGCCACGGTTGCCACCCCCACTGGTGCCGTGACAGCTGGAACACCGTGAGCCGAAGATGTCGCGGCCCTGGGCCAGCACCGGGTCGGGCTGCCCATCGGGCCCCACCGGCACCTCGGGCGGCGACGAGCAGGCACCGCCCAGCGCCACCACGACGAGCACAGCGGCGAGCGTACGGTGGGACATCAATCCCAGACTGGCAGCACCCGATCGGCAACGCCCACTCGGTACCGTGCCCCTGTGGGATTCGATCCGAACCGCACCCATCGGCGCCGCAACAGCGACTACGTGTTCGTGGCGGCGGCCATCCTGGTTGCGGTGGCGCTGGTCCTGTGGGCCTTTCTCGGCTGATGGACAACCCCGAGATCCTCGGCGAGCTCGATGTTCGCTTCGTGCAGCCCTACGAGGCCCACAAGGCCTACGTCTGCCCCGGCTGCAACCGCGACATCCCACCCCGGACCCACCACGTGGTGGTGGTGCCGGTCGACGCGCCCGATCTGCGCCGACACTGGCACAAGGGCTGCTGGGAGCGCCGACGGCCGTCATCGTGATCTAGAGTCCGCCCGGCAAGGAGCAGGGAGGCGCCATGGCCAGCGACGAGATGCAGATGATGCTCGAGCTGGTGAGCGCCATGCCCTCACTCGGCGGCGAGGGGTTGGCAGCGGCCCGAGCCGCCCTCCAGAGCGGCGGTGCGTTGGCCCTCGATGACGACGTCACCGCCGAGCCCACCAGCATCGCCGGCCGACCAGCCGAATGGGTGAGGGCCGGGAGCATCGCCGACGACGCCCCGGTGCTGTTGTATTTCCACGGCGGGGGGTACTGCCTGGGGTCGCTCGACAGCCATCGGCGCCACGTGGGCAATCTCAGCAGGGCGGCCGACGTCCGCTGCCTGCATCTCGACTACCGCCTGGCGCCCGAGCACCCCTTCCCCGCCGCCGTCACCGATGCCGTGGGTGCCTACGACGCGTTGTTGGCGTCCGGCCAGGACCCCAGCCGCCTGGCCCTCGGCGGGGACTCGGCCGGTGGTGGACTCGCCATGGCCGCGCTGGTGTCGATCCGCGACGCCGGCTCACCGCTGCCCGCCGCAGCCGTCCTGATGTCGCCCTGGGTGGACCTGGCGCTCACCGGTGGGTCTCACAAGAGCCGCGCCGAAGACGACCCACTCATCGACGCCGACGCCATGGACGCGCTGTCGGGCTGGTACCTGGGCGACACCCGGGCCGACCACCCCCTGGCCTCACCCGTGTACGCCGACCTCTCCGGCCTGCCCCCGATCCTGGTGGACTGTGGGGACGCCGAGGTCCTGCGCGACGACTCGGTGATGCTGGCCGAACGGTTGGAGGCCGCCGGTGTCCAGGTGGATCACCGGGTGTGGCCCGAGATGATCCACGTGTTCCAGGTGTTCGCCGGCATGGCTCCAGAAGCGCAGGAAGGCGTGGACCGGATCGCCGCGTTCTTGACCACCCATCTGGCTCGCTAGAACGCCGCTTCGATCACCGACACGTGACCCCGCAGTACCGACGCCACATCGAAACGCACCACGCCAGCCCGCACCGGGTGCTCGTCGAGCCAGTGCCGGGCCAGGCGGCGGATGCGCCGTTGCTTGTCGGCGTCGACCGCGGCTGCGGGCACCCCGAAACGGGTGGACGAGCGGGTCTTGACCTCGCAGAACACCACCATCGTGCCCCGCCGCAGCACCAGGTCGATCTCACCGTGGCCACCCCACCGCCAGTTGCGGTCGATTACCCGGTAGCCGCGTCGCCGATACCAACGTGCCGCCGCGGTCTCACCCGCCGCGCCCAGTCGATTGTTGTGCTGGCCCATGAGGGCCGACCCTACGGACCCGGTCGGACAGCCTCGGGTGAACGGGTCAGTCGCGCAGTTCCTTGATCTTGGCCTTCTTGCCGACCCGATCACGCAGGTAGTACAGCTTGGCCCGCCGGACATCGCCCCGCGTGACCCGCTCGATCGTGACCACCGTCGGGGTGTGCACCGGGAAGGTCCGTTCGACCCCCACCCCGAAGCTGACCTTGCGCACGGTGTAGGTCTCGCGTAGGCCCGAGCCCTGGCGGCGGATGACCACACCCTCGAAGACCTGGACCCGCTCGCGGCTGCCCTCGACGACCCGCACGTGCACCTTGACGGTGTCGCCGGGACCGAAATCGGGGATGTCGTCCCGCAGACTGTCGTTGTCGATGAGATCGGTGGGATTCATGGCGCGAAGCTCCTGGCGCAGGGGGGCCGTCTGGCCGACAGGTCAGGATATCGGCCGCGACCAGCGACTCAACTGCCACCGTCCAGGTCGAACTCGGCCAGCAGCCGACGGGCGTCGTCATCGAGGCCACCGCGGGCCTCGATCAGATCCGGGCGACGGTCGAGCGTTCGCCGCAGCGACTGGGCGCGCCGCCATCGATCGATTCGCGCGTGATCGCCCGACGTCAGCACCGCGGGAACGGCCCAACCTCGGTAGTCGGCCGGTCGGGTGTAGTGCGGGTACTCGAGGAGTCCGTCGGCGAAGGATTCGTCGGTGGCCGACGCGGCATTGCCCATGACGCCGGGCACCAGACGGGTGACGGCCTCGATCACCACCAGGGCGGCCGCCTCACCCCCCGCGAGCACGTAGTCTCCCACCGACAACTCCTCGTCGATCAGGTGATCGGCCACCCGCTGATCGATCCCCTCGTACCGGCCACACAGCAGGGAGAACCCCGACCCACCGGCCAGCTCCTCGGCTCGGTGCTGGTCGAAGGGCTTCCCGGCCGGACCCAGCAGGATCAGGGGACGGGGCGGGTCGACCGACTCGACGGTGGCGAAGATGGGGTCGGGTGTCATCACCATGCCCGCGCCCCCTCCGAAGGGAGCGTCGTCCACCGCTCGGTGCACCCCGGCTCCCGCGTCCCGCAGGTCGTGCACCCGCAGATCCAGCAGGCCCCTTTCGCGCGCCTTGCCCAGCAGGCTGTGCCCGCAGTAGTCGTCGATCACTCCTGGGAAGACGGTGAAGGTGTCGATCCTCACCCCGACCCCTCGGCGTCGTCGAACAATCCGTCCGGCGCATCGACGTCCACCCGAACGCCGGGTTCGACGGCCGTCACGAAGCGTGCCGGCACGAGAGCGCCCGTATCCAGTACCAGCAGATCGCTGGCTGGATTGTCGAGCACCGCCTCGACCACGCCTCGACGGGTTCCATCGGCCTCGAACAGCGCGGCTCCGATGAGGTCGTGGATCCACAGCTCGTCGGGATCGTCCAAGGGCTCGGCGTAGAGCTCGTTGCCCCGCAGCTCCTCGGCCTGGGCCCGGCCCCGCACGCCGGCGAAGGCGACGATGAAGCGCTCCTGGTGCGGACGGGATCGTTCGACCACCAGCGGATCGTCCTGGCCGGTGAACAACACCGCACCGACAGCGACGCGTTCGAGCCGGTTCGTGGACAGCGAGACCTGGACCTCGCCGTTGATGCCGTGGGCCTTGCCGATCCGGCCCACGAGGAGACGCTCAGTCGAGGAACTCGACGTCGACCTCGGCATCGTCCTGCACGGCGGCGGCCCGCACCACGGTGCGGATGGCGTTGGCCACGCGACCACGCTTGCCGATGACCCGGCCCATGTCGCCGTCGGCCACGCTGACCTCGAGTTGGCGACGCTCACCCGAGTCGTCGACCTTGACCTTCACCTCGTCGGGATGCTCGACGATGGACTGCACCAGGTACTTGCACACCCGGTACGCGGCCAGCTCACCTGGATCGACGCTCACTGGGCACCTTCTGTGTTCTCGCCGCCTTCGGCGGACCCCTCTACAGCTGCGGCAACGGATTCGGAGTCCTCGCCGCCTTCGGCGGACCCCTCCACAGCTGCGGCAACGGATTCGGGAGGTGTCTCGGCCGGCGTCGGCTGGGAGTCAGCGGCCACGGTCACCTTGGGGGGCGGGGGGGTGGCGTCGAAGGACTCACCGGTGAACGACTCCCACGCTCCGCTGATCTTGAGCAGCTTGGCCACCCGCTCGGTGGGCTGGGCGCCGTGGCGAAGCCAATGGACCGCCCGGTCGTTGTCGATGGTGATCGACGAGGGATCGTGGCGGGGCTGATAGGTGCCGATGATCTCGATGAACCGGCCGTCGCGGGGAGACCGCGAGTCAGCGGCGACGACCCTGTAGGTCGGCTGCTTCTTCTTGCCCATCCGCATCAGGCGGAGTTTCACGGCCACGGCTGCATCACCTTGCTTCGTTCGTCGAACGAGTCGTTCACATACAGAAAGGGCCAGCGCACCAGGCGCTGGCGACAGACCAGTCTGCGGGCAGATCGGTCCACTTGCAACCACCTCACGGCAGCGAGAGCCCACCGGCCGGAGGACCGTCGGGCTCGTCGAGGCCGAGCCCTTCCAGTCCGGCCAGCTCGAGGGGATTGGTCGGCATGCGTTTGTTCCCGCCCTTGGGGGTGGTGCGACCACCGCCCCGTCCCTTCTTGGACTTCTTGCCCTTGCGCTTCATGCGCTTGGTACCCATGCCACCCATCTGCTTCATCATCTTGCGCATCTGCTTGAACTGGTCGAGCAGTTGGGCCACCTCGGATGGTTGGGTACCGGAACCCTCGGCGATGCGATTGCGACGGGACCCGTCGATGATCTCGGGCCTCACTCGCTCATCGGCGGTCATGGAGCGGATGATCGCCTCGATCCGACCCACTTCCTTGTCGCCGATCTCGACGTCCTTCACTTCTTTGGGGATGCCAGGCATCATGCTCAACAGATTTCCCAGCGGACCCATCTTCTTGAGCTGCTGCATCTGCTCGAGGAAGTCCTCCAGCGTGAACTGGCCCTCCATGAGGCGCTGGGCGACCTCTTCGGCCTCGGCCTCGTCGAAGGCCTCCTCGGCCTTCTCGATGAGCGACAACATGTCACCCATGCCCAGGATGCGGCCGGCCAGGCGGTCGGGGTGGAACTGGTCGAAGTCCTCGAGCTTCTCACCCGTGGAAGCGAAAGCGATGGGCCGACCGACCACCTCCTTGACCGACAGGGCGGCGCCACCTCGGGCGTCGCCGTCGAGCTTGGTGAGGATCACCCCGTCGAGGGCCAGGGTGTCATGGAAGGCCCGGGCCGTGTTGACCGCATCCTGGCCGGTCATGGCGTCGATGACCAGGAACGTGTAATGCGGATCGATGGTCTGGCTGATCTGGCGGACCTGCTCCATCAGCTCCCGGTCGATGGCCAGGCGGCCGGCGGTGTCACAGATGACCACGTCCCGACCCGTGCGCTTGGCCTCGTCCATGGCCGATCGGGCCACGGTGACCGGGTCGGTGGGCTCGCTGAAGACCGGTACGCCGATCTGGTCACCGAGCGTGCGGAGCTGCTCGACCGCGGCCGGGCGTTGCAGATCGGCACCGACGAGGAGCGGGTTGCGCCCCTGCCGCTTGAACCACTGGGCCAGCTTGGCCGAGTTGGTGGTCTTGCCCGCACCCTGGAGACCGGCCATCAACACCACGGTGGGCGGCTTCGACGCGAAGGTGATGGCCATCGTCTCGCCGCCGAGGCTCTCGGTGAGCTCCTCCTGCACGATCTTGATGACCTGCTGGGC
>JAOUEE010000068.1 GCA_029858875.1 Acidimicrobiia bacterium | reverse complement strand
GCGAGTTCATCGCCGGGACCTCCGAGACCATCACCACCGTCGACACCACGCTCGACGGCGACATCGAGGTCCGCTTCGTGAACGACGGGGACACCGAGGTCGGCAATCGAGACCTGACGGTGGACCATGTACTCGTCGATGGGCAGCGGTTCGACGCCGAGGCCCCGACCACAGTGGCCACCGGGTACTGGGATGACGACTCCGAAGCATGCGGGACCGATCCATCGACGCCCGAGGTGGACACGCTGCTCTGCAACGGCGGCTTCCGCTTCGCAACCATCGCCGACGGGGCGGTCGTCGTGGCCGAGGTCCCGACGGCTTCGGCCGCCGTCCTGCTTCCCGCGTCGGCGCGCTTCGTTGCCGCCGATGGCGACGACGCCAACCCCGGCACGCGTGACGCCCCGTGGGCCACCATCCAACACGCGGTCGACCTGGCGGAGCCCGGCGAGGCGGTGGTGGTCCGCGGCGGGACCTATGACGAGAGCGTGGTGATCGAAAGATCGGGAGAGGCCGGGGCTCCGATCGAGATCCGCAATCATCCGGGCGAGCGGCCGCTCGTGCGGGCCCTCGACGGTCCGGGCTTCCACATCCAGTCCCCCGATGCACCCATCCCGTCGTTGGGGCCCGGACAACGCCTGGCCGCGAGGCCGGTCGCGCACGTCGTCGTTCGGGGCTTCGAACTGGCGGGCGAGGGCAACCAGTCGTCGAAGGGCTGGGCTTCGGGTGTCACGATCGACTACGCCCACGACATTCGGATCCTCGACCACGTGATCCATGGCTTCCCCGGCGGCGGCGTGTCCAGCAACCAGTCGGACAATCTCCTGGTCGAGGGCAACCGGATCGAGTCGGTCGGTGGGCTCGGACTCACGCAGTACAGCGGCCTTTCGGCCTACCAGTCGGTGCTGCGCGGTGGCCCAGACATCGAACCCGGATTCCGCATCGTGTTCCGGGACAACGTGGTCAGCGAGGTCCGCACCGATCTGACCACCGCCGGCAAGCAATTCGGCCCCGACTACCGCTCGGTGTCGGATCCCGATGACCGGGCCGATGATGCCGGCTCCGACGGTCACTACACCGACGCCAACTGCGTCATCATCGACGATGGTCGCCACACCCAGAGCTCACCCTTCGACCCGTACACCGGCTGGTCGCTGATCGAGAGCAACCGGTGCACGGCCAACATGGGTCGAGGGATCCACGTCTTCGTGTCCGATCGGGTCGTGGCCCGGGCGAACACCCTGCGCCGGAACCTGGCCGCCAATCGCCTCTTCCCGCTGCCGGTGCCGTTCGGCTTCGATCCATGGGAGGACTATCGGTGGACCGGTGAGCTCAATGTCTCCCGCTCGGGCGAGGTCCGGTTCGAGAACAACCTGGTGGACTCCGACGGTGCCTATGACCGCAACTCATGGGAATCCACCGACGTCGTGTTCGAGGACAACCGCTATGTGGGCGACGTCATAGACACCTCGTTCTCCGATGGTGCGGAATTCCGTGGAGAGACGACGATCATCGAGGACTGACCCGCGTCCGGTCAGAAGCGTCGGGTCATGTGGGAGGCGAAGCGATCCCGGGCCAGGCGCCGTCGGAGCCACGACGGGAGATTGCGGGCCAGGGTCACGAGCACCCGTGGATGGGACCGAGCGATGCGGGCCGCGTCACCCACGTGGTGGGCTCGGAGCGCCCCGAGGAATCCCATGTAGGCGTTGGCTCGTTCCCAGCCCTGCCGGCTCTCCTCGAGGGCGGCTCGAAGGTGCGGGTCGGCTCGCACCTCGGGTCGGGCCAGCGTGCGGGTGACCATGTCGATCTGTTGCTCGAGCGTGATGAGCTCGACTCCAGAGGTGACCAGCTGTCCCTCCCGGGCGCGGTAGTAGTAGCCGGCCTCGGGCGTGAGCACCATGGAGGCGCCGGCCAGCAGGCACTCCAGCACCCACCAGAAGTCGTGCACCACCGTGAGGCGGGGATCCGGGCGCAGCGTGGGGTGTTGGACGAGGAAGGACCGACGGAACAACGGCTTGGTCAGGCCCAGTCGCAGACCGGGCTGGAGCCAACGATCCGATGCAACGAACGCGGTGGCGTCGATCGTCCGAGGAACCGGCTGGTCGACACGGGAGGTGAACAGCGTGCCCCACGGCACGGCCGCGCCGTCGTCGATGAGGTGGACGTCGTCGGCCACGATGTCGGCCCCCTCGGCGTCCCCCAGCTTCACCAGTCGCTCGAGCCGATTGGCGTCCATCCAGTCGTCGGAGTCGAGGACCGCCACCCAGACGCCCCGGGCGTGCTCGATGGCGAAGGCCCGTCCGCCGGAGGCACCCAGATTGCGCTCCACGCGAATCGAGCGCACCCGAGGGTCCGAGACAGCCTGAATGCGCTCCCAGGTGCCGTCCGACGAGGCGTTGTCCAGCACCACCACCTCCACGTCGACAAGGGATTGGCCGAGCACGGACTCGATGGCGGCCGCCACGAACTCCTCGGTGTTGTAGGCGGACATGCACACCGACACGACCGGCTGCGGCTGATCGTTCACGTGCGGCGACCGCCGGGTTCGGGCGGGGCGCTGTGGGGGCCGCTTGGGTACACTCGCATCCGTTGCATCTCGGGAGGGTCCAGTGTTACCGGGCACGCCACGGAACGGTCAATCCGGGAGCACATCACCGCCGTGTGGGAGAGCGATGGCGTCGGTAAGTGTGATCATTCCGGCTCACAACGAGTCGGCGACGATCGAACGAGGACTCCGGGACGTCCTCGCCCAAGCCGACGACGGACTCGACATCGAGATCATCGTGGTGGCCAACGGGTGCACCGATGACACGGTCGTCATCGCGGAGGGCCTGGTGGCCGAGTTCGCCGCCGCGGGGGTCGAGCTGTCGGTCTACGACGACCCCGAGCCGGGCAAGACGGCGGCGCTGAACTTCGGCGACCAGTGCGCTGGCGGTGACATCCTGTTCTACTGCGACGCCGACATCGCCATGGCACCTGGATCACTGGCCGCCATGACCGCTGCGCTCGGGGACCCCGACACCCAACTCGTGTCGGCCACGCAGCGTTGCGTCCCCCCGGAGAACCGGGTCGTGCGGGGTTGGGCCAGGTGCTACCACGCCAGCCCCTACCAGCGGGGCGACGACGTTGTGCACGGCCTGTTCGGGGTCACACGGGCCGGGCGGAACCGGTTCGGGCCGTTTCCCGAGACCATGGCCGACGACCGGTACCTGTCCCTCAACTTCTCACGCACCGAGCGGCGACGGGTACCCGAAGCGGTGATCGACATCCGCTACACCGAGTCGCCGCGTGAGCTGGTCGACCAGCAGGCTCGCTGGGTGGCCAACAACGCCGACATCGACGAGCGATTCCCCGAACTGTTGGCCGACAACGCGCCGGGCCACAACGCCGGCCGCTGGCCCTACTTCGAACGCCCCTGGCCGAACCTCGTCGACGTGGCCTGCTACGCGGCCGTCAGTTTCGCGGCGCGGCTTCGTGTGCTGCTGCGCCGCGACCAGATCCTCGGTCGGTGGGACCGAGCTCGGCCCGACTGACCCGGACGAAGCGCCGGGCGTCGCGCCCGTATTCGTTGAGGGTGATGCCGGCAACGCCGGCGAGCATGCCCACCCCCTCGCATCCATCGAGAATGCCGTTCACCACGCGTGCGCGGCGCAGGGTGATCAGACCGATCGCGGCCGTGATCATCCCCCGGCCGATGCGGGCCGAGGCTCGGGCCACGCGATGCATCGGCGTGGTACCCAACACGGCCCGCTCGATCATGGTCCAGCACGACCCCAGGCGGAAGGTGCGTCGCATCATCCAGGGCAGGCGTGCCCGGTCCGGCGTGATCACCTCGTGGGCCCGGGCCGTCTCGGTGGTGACGATGCGCCGGCCGTCGCGGGCCAGGGTCAGGAAGAGCTTGGTGTCCTCGCCGCCGATCACACCCAGTGACGGGTCGAACGGGGCATCGCCGAGCACCGATCGCCGCAGGATGCTGTTGCCCAACTCGATAGCGTGCGCGGTGGCACCCTCCTCTCCTGTGGTGAGGGGGGCGAAGAGGTCCAGCTCGATCACCCACCTTCGGGCCGGATCCTCGATCGACCGTTCCACTCGGCCGCCGACGACATCGGCGTCGAACCGCTCCTGGGCGGCCAGGAGCGACGCCAGCCAACGAGGGTCTGCGGTCATGTCGTCATCGATGACGGCGATGAACGGGAACCCGTCGGCCAGCTGGATCGACCGGTTGCGCGCGTGGGACACCCCTGGGCGGGGCTCGACGTCGGACACCAGGTCGAGCGTCGTGTGCTGCGCAGCCCACTGGATCACCGCGGCGGCCGACCCGTCCGGGTCGTTGTCGACGACAACCACCCGCACGCGGGCGAGGTCGATGTCGAGCTGCCCGGCGAGTGACTCGAGTAGCGCCCGAAGGCCCTTCGGCCGCCGGTAGGTGGCGATGCAGACGGCGACACTGCGGTCCGCCGGCGGGTCACCCATCGATCGTCTCCTCCGGAAGGGCAGCGCCTCCCAGGCTGCCAGAGCGCATGGGTCGCCTCCAATCCTCCATCCGGTAGGATCTTGCTCCTCCGGGCGTCGGCACGGCAGCGTCCATCTCGTCGGTTCAACTGGGAGCCCATGCGTCCAACCCGCCGATCGATCGACCTGAGCGGACCGGCCGGCCGCCGATCGATGTGGAGCTTGACCGGGCTGGTGGGACGAGCCGGCCTCTCCACCGTGATGGTGATCGCCGCCACCCGGTCGCTGGGGGTCGAGGGCTACGGCGTCTTCGTCGGTGTGGTGGCCTACGTGACCCTCGTCGCGCCGCTGAGCGCCATGGGTGCCGGTGAGGTGCTGATCCAGCGGGTGGCGCAGCGTCACGACCACTTCCGTGCGGCCTGGGGGGCGGTGCTGGCACTGCTCGTCACCATCGGGTTCGGCCTGTATCTGCTGATGGTCGTGGCCGGGCTCCTCATCCTGCCCAGCGTCGATCCGGCGTTGATCGCGGTGTTCGGTGCCGCTGAGTTCGTCGCCGCCGGGCTCCTCGCCAACAACATCAGGGCCTATGCGGCACTGGATCGCTATCGATCACTGGCGATCTGCAACATCGGTGAGGGTCTGGCAAGGGCATCGGCCGCCGTGGCGTTCTGGATGTCGGGATCCGACGATCTGCTCACCCTGGGTTTCTTGATGCTGGGCACACTCTCGGTGGTGGCGTTGGCCTCGACGGTCGCTCTCGGGAGGCACTGGGGACGCCCGACCCGGCCCACGTCCCCACTGACCGTCGAGGCGCGCGCCGGTGCGCCGTTCGCCCTCACCCAGACGTCGGACATGATCCAGACCAACATCGACAAGGCGCTGCTGCTCAGCTTCGGGCTCGACCGGGACGCCGGCATCTACGGTGCCGGCTATCGCCTCACCAGTTACGCCATGATGCCGGTGATGGCGGTGCTGTCGGCGTCGTATCCGGAGTTCTTCCGGCGGGGCAAGGTCGGCCTGGCCACGGCGATGGCCTATTCGAGGAGCCTGCGCCGGCCCTTGATCGGACTCGCCGTCCTGGCCGGGGCGGGGGCCGCGCTGCTGTCGCCGGTGGCGGCGTGGGCGTTCGGCGATCAGTTCGGCGGGGTGGTGCCGGTGGCCGTGGCCATGAGCGCCTATCCGCTCGTGAAGGCGCTCCAGGCCCTCAGTGGTGACGTCCTGACCGGTGTCGGCGACCAGCCCTACCGGAGCCGTCTCCAACTCTTCACCGCGCTGGGCAACATCGGGCTCAATCTGGTGTTGATCCCCCGCTACGGCTGGGAGGGCGCCCTGGTCGCCACCTACGTCAGCGAGGTGGCGCTGTTGGGGCTGTTGGTCCTGCGGGTCCGGGCGCTGTATCGGCGTCGCGTCGAGGATCGGCTGGCCGTCGAGCCGGTCAGTCCGGCGGGGCAGGCCGGGCCAGACCGCTCGTGACCCGTTCGATCAGGGACTGGCGGGTGTCGTTGGTGACCGTGGCCACCGCCACCACGAACAAGGCCCACGGCAGGTTCCGACCGAGGAAGCCCGACTCGGTGACGGAGAACATCAGGGTGAACGACAGGAACGCCAGCGGCCACAGGCCGATGGCGCTGCGGTCGAACTGGATGTGGCGGGTGGCGCGGATGACCGATCGCACGAACAGCGCCAGGAACAGGCCGGCACCGATGATGCCCAACTGCAGGGCGTAGTCGAGCATGGCGCTGTGGGCGTGCGGGGGCAGCCAGGCGTGCTCGACCAGGATCTCGTGGGATGGCGAGTCCCACCCGTTCCAGTAGCCGCTCCAACCCACCCCGAGCCAGGGACGGTTCATGATCTCGGGGATGAGCGACTCCCAGAGGGCGGTGCGCCCCGTCAGGGTGACATCGCGACCCAAGAGCTCGGCGATCTCTCGGAGCTGGAGGGTGACGATCAGCGTGGAGCCGATCGTCACCGTGGTCATGGTGACGGCGACCGCGCCGAACAGGGTCTTGCGGGCTCGGAAGGCGAGGTACACGACGAGCATCACGGCCAGGCCGGCGGCGCTGACCAACGAGGTCTTGGATTGCGATCCGAGCACCAACCACACGTTGACCAGCGCCAACGGGTAGTAGAAGGTCCGGAATCGGCGGTGACTGCGGGCGAGGATGAGGAAGGTGAGCACGGCCAGCACCGAGTAGATGCCGAGCGAGTTCTTCTGGGGGAAGATGCCCTTCCATGCCCCGACGTCATCGCCGAACGACGCGATGTCGGGCGTCACGCCGTACTGCGGGAGCACCTCGATCCAGGCGACGTTGAGGATCGTGCCGAGGGCCAACGCCAGCCCCGCGTAGCGGATGATCTCATTGACGTCGAACCGCATGGCCAGGTAGTAGCCGAACGCCGTCGTGAGCGCGAACGCCACCGACCGGCGGCCGGTGATGCCCGGGTCGACCGCCCACAACGTGGACAGCACGGCCATGGACACGAACAGCGGGAGGAGACGCTCGCGACGCAACAGCCGGGCCACCACATGGGTGTTGCCGGTCATCTGGAGCAGCGCGAACGCGAACAGCCCACCGAACACCAAGGTGGGCAGCGGCCCCTGCGAAGCATTGGTGGCGGCCGCGGCCTGCGGATCGATGAAGGCAGGCACCGCTTCGGTGAACCACTCGTTGGGCAGGCTGTACGCCAAGAGGAACATCGTGACCACGACGTAGACCCGCTCGACCGATCCGGGTCGGGTGAGGACCCGGACGTCGGCGTCTCGGAGGGTGAGAGTCTTCACGGTCACCTCACCCTACGCAGAGGATCGCGCCGCGGCCTTCTCGTACGAGTAGTCGTATCGCGAGCGGAACAACCCGGGTCGAGAACGATCGCGGTTGATGACGGCCCCCACCACCTTGGCGCCGGCCCGGTCGAGCTCGGACCGGACCCGGAGCAACAACTGGGTGTCGGTTCGGGCGGTGTCGACCAACACGATGACGCCGTCGGCCGCGGCCGAAGCCGCGCCGGTGTCGGCCGCGGCCAGCACCGGCGGGGTGTCGATGATGACGAGGTCGTACAGCCCCTCGAGGCGGGTGATCAGCGTCTGGAACTGGGTCGAGCTGAGCAGCTCACCCGGCCGCTCGGGGGAGGGGCCGCTGGGGACGATGGCCAGGTTCTCGACCCCGACGCTGATGAGCGGCACATCCGAGGGGTTGTCGCTCATCAGGGCATTGGAGAGCCCGTTGCGGTTGGGCACCGAGAACAGCTCCTCGATGGTGGGGCGACGGAGATCTCCCGAGACCAACACGGTGCTGGTGCCGCCCTGGGCGAGGGCCACGGCCAGGTTGGCGGCGGTGACGCTCTTGCCTTCGCCGGGCTGGGCGCTGGTCACGATGACGCTCCGCAGGCCGCCCGAAGCCGAGAGGAACTGCACCGACGTGCGCAGGCGGCGGTAGGCCTCCCGCGAGCGTTGCAGGTTGGCGCTCTTGCCGCTGCTGAGCATGACCACGGCGGACGCTCCCGACCGGCTTCCGAGACCGAAGCGGGGGATGGTGCCGAGCACGGAGGTCCCGGCGGCCAGCTCGATGTCGCCCTCGTCGCGGGCGCTGGAGTCCAGGCGGTCGAGGACGAACGACGCGATCACACCGACGATGAGCCCGGCCAACACGCCGATGACCATGAGGGTGTTGTCGCCCAGACCGAGGGGCGTGGTCGGCTCCCGCGCCTCTTGGAGGATGACGCCGGCCGCCAGCCGGGTGGCCTGGTCGCGCTCGATCTGGGAGATCTCGTTGACGACGGGGTTGCCCTCGGCGACGATCCGGTTGCGCTCTGCTCGTGCGCTGGCGATGGCGTTGATGAGGCCGTTGATCTCGTTGGTTCGGTTGGGGTTGGCGGCCACAGACGTGGCCCGCACCTCGGCCAGCTGCGCGTTGAGGGTCGCCAGCTCGAAGTCGATGCCGGCCCGTTCCTCGTCGAGCGGGGTCAGCCGGTCTCGCAGCGGCTGGAGCTGCCCCTCGTACCAGGCGTCATCGGCGGCGTTTCGAGCGTCCACGTACTGGCGGGCGAAGGAGTTGACGAGGCGTTGGGCCTCGGCCGGATCGACGCTCTCGTACCTGGCGGTGAGAACCGGGCTGTCCGGCCGGAACGACACGCTCAGGTTGTCGAGCAGCTCGTTCTGGCTGGTGACGGTGAGGTCGAGCTCGTCGATGACCGCATCGGCGATGGGGAACGAGGCCAGCTTCTCCCGTTCCTCCTCGAGGTTGGCCTCCTTCTTGGCGGTGTTGATGGAACCCACCGGTGTGGGGTTGGCCACCACCTTGGCCTCGGCGTTGTAGGTGGGGGTGCGGGATTCGACGTAGAGCAGGGAGAGGCCCAGGCCGATGAGGGCACAGGCCAACACCAACCACTTCCGGTTCCGAATCGCATTGAGGTATTCCTCGAGACCCGGCGTCTCTTTGCCGCCGGCGTTCGCCTCGTACATCACGGTGCGTGGTTCTCCAATGGTCCATGCCGGGGTCACGCGGGGTGTCCCGGAAGTTCGCCGAAACCCAAGGGTAGGAGTCGGTTGGCCTGCGGGCAAAGTGACCTGCAGACTGGCAACATACACGGGGATCAGTCGGCTTTGGCCTTCCCCTTGGCCTTCTGGGCCTTCTTCCACTCTCGGACCTCGGCCAGCGATGCGGCGTCGTCGATGTCGGCCACGGAGCGTGGCTTTTCGTCGGCGAAGGATCCGGCGGCCTTCTCCCAGCCGGCGAAGTGGCATCCGATGCGCTTGACCAGGATGGCCAGGAAGATCTGGGCCTTCTCCTTGCCGTAGCCGGGCAGGTCCTGGAGTCGGCGCAGGACCTCGGCGCCGTCGTCGACACCGGCCCAGATGGCTTCGGCGTCCCCGTCGTAGTGGTCGACCAGGTGCTGACACAGCTGGTGCGCCCGCCCGGCCATCGAGCCCGGGTAGCGATGCAGGGCCGGCTTCTCCCGGAAGGTGGCGTCCAGAGCCTCCGGGTCCATGGCGGCGATGCGCACCGGGTCGAGATGGCCCAGCCGAGCCCGCAGCGAGGCCGGGCCGCGAAAGGCCCACTCCATCGGAACCTGCTGATCCAGGAGCATCCCGAGCAGGAGGGCGAACGGATCGGTGTTGAGGAGCCCGTCGGCGTCGGGATCGCCGGTGATGGCCAGGGTGCCGGTGTCCATGACCCTGAGCGTACCGATCAGTCGTGCAGACGGCGTCCCGCCTCAGTCGGGGGGACCGGCGGCCACGGCCGGTTGTCGGGATCCCAGGGCGCCACCGCGTCGGGATCGATCTGGTACCGATCGAGGGCGGCGGTCACCGCAGCCGGCTCGCCTCGGCCCTGGTGGGCCAGGGCGGCCAGCACAGCCACGACGATGTTGGCCTCGTCCACCTCGAAGAACCGGCGGAGGGCTTCGCGGGTGTCGCTGCGGCCGTAGCCGTCGGTGCCGAGCGACCAATAAGGCCGCTGCACCCAGCGACTGACCTGATCGGGGACCGCCTTCATGAAGTCGGTGACGGCGATCACCGGTCGGTCACTGCTGCCCAACTTGGTGGAGACGGATGGTTGGCGGGGTGCCGAGTCGGGGTGGAGCCGGTTCCATCGCTCGGCGATCATGGCCTCGTCGCGCAACAGCTTGTACGAGGTGGCGCTCCACAGGTCGACCCCGATGCCGTGGTCGGCCGCCAGCGTGGCCTGGGCCGCTCGCACCGCTCCATGGGCCGATCCGGAGAACACGAGCGTGGCCTGGTGGGTGTCGTCGTCGGGTCCGTGATCCCACTGGTACAGGCCGGACACGACGTCGATGTCGGTCACGTGGTCGGGCCGGGGCGGCATCTCGTAGTTCTCGTTGTAGAGGGTCAGGTAGTAGAAGACGTCGGCGCTCTCGCCGGAGCGGCGCCCGTACATACGGGCCAGGCCATTGCGGATGATGGCACCCAACTCGTAGGCGAAGGCCGGGTCGTAGGCCATGCAGGCCGGCACCGTCGAGGCCAGGACCAGGCTGTGTCCGTCCTGATGCTGGAGACCCTCGCCGGCAAGGGTGGTGCGGCCCGCGGTGGCACCCATCAGGAAGCCGCGGGCCCGGCTGTCCGAAGCCGACCAGACGAGGTCGCCGACCCGCTGGAAGCCGAACATCGAGTAGAAGGTGAAGAACGGCACCATGGGCACGCCGTTGTTGGCGTAGCTCGTGCCGGCCGCGATGAAGCTGGCCAGCGAACCGGCTTCGGTGATGCCCTCCTCCAGGATCTGCCCGTCGCTGTCCTCGCTGTAGCTGAGCAGGAGCTCGTGGTCGACCGGCTCGTACAACTGGCCGAGCGGCGCGTAGATCTCGAACTCCCTGAACAACGAGTCCATGCCGAAGGTGCGGGCCTCGTCGGGCACGATGGGTACCACCCGCTGGCCGAACTGTTCGTCGCGCATCAGGTCGCGCAGCAGACCGGTGAAAGCCATGGTGGTGGAGACGGCGCGGTCGCTGGATCCCTTCGTGAGTGACTCGAACACCGAGTCCCGTGGTAGGGACAGGGGACGCTGCTCACGGATGACCCGTTCGGGAACCGGACCGTCGAGGGCGCGGCGACGCTCGGCCATGTACCGGAACTCGGGGCTGTCGGGTGCGGGCCGGTAGTACGGCGGGTTGCCGTCGGCCAGATCGGACTCGGGGATCTCGTTCTCGAGGCGCAGCCGGGTGCGCAGGGCCAGCAGCTCGTCGGCGGTCATCTTCTTGATCTGGTGGGTGGCGTTGCGACCCTCGAAGCCCTCGCCGAGGGTCCATCCCTTCACCGTCTTGGCCAGGATCACCGTGGGGGCGGCACCCTGCTCGGTGGCCAGCCTGTAGGCCGCGTAGAGCTTCGTGTAGTCGTGGCCGCCGCGTGGCAACGTGCGGAGATCGTCGTCGCTGAGGTGCTCGACCATGGCCCGGAGTCGGGGGTCGGGGCCGAAGAAGTGCTCGCGGATGTAGGCGCCCGATTCGGTGGCGTAGCGCTGGAACTCGCCGTCGACCACCGTGTTCATCTTGTTCAACAGCACGCCGTCGACGTCGCGGGCCAGCAGCTCGTCCCACCGAGATCCCCAGATGACCTTGATGACGTTCCACCCCGCGCCGCGGAACACCCCCTCGAGCTCCTGGATGATCTTGCCGTTGCCCCGGACAGGCCCGTCGAGCCGTTGCAGGTTGCAATTGACCACCCAGATGAGGTTGTCCAGCCCGGCCCGTCCGGCCAGGGAGATGGACCCCAGCGTCTCGGGCTCATCGGTTTCGCCGTCGCCGACGAAGCACCAGACCTTGGACGCGGAGGTGTCCTCGATACGGCGTTGCAGCAGGTACTTGTTGAAGCGGGCGTGGTAGATCGAGTTCAGCGGGCCCAAGCCCATGGAGACCGTCGGGTACTCCCAGAACTCGGGCATCAATCGAGGATGGGGATAGCTCGACAGGCCACCGCCGCCGATCTCGCGGCGGAAGCCGTCGAGGTGGGACTCGTCGAGACGTCCTTCCAGGTAGGCGCGGGCGTACACGCCGGGAGCGGCGTGGCCCTGGAAGTACACGTGGTCCCCGTTCTGACCCGCTTCCTTGCCTCGGAAGAACCAGTTGAAGCCGACCTCGTACAGCGACGCCGAACTGGCGAAGGTGGACAGATGGCCGCCGATGCCGTCGGCTGCCTTGTTGGCCCGGATGACCATGGCTGCCGCGTTCCACCGGATGAAGGCCCGGATGCGGCGCTCGATCTGCTCGTCGCCGGGGAACCAGGGCTGGTCCTCGGGGGGGATGGTGTTGACGTACGGGGTCGACGTCATCGGGGGTACCCCGACCTGGAGCTCTTGGGCCCGCTCGATGAGGCGAGCCATGATGAAGCGGGCCCGGACCAGACCGGAGCGGCCGGCCAGCGCGTCGAGGCTGTCGACCCACTCCTGGGTCTCGGCCGGGTCGATGTCGGGAAGTTGCCGAGAGAAATGGTCGGGCATGGGTCCATCTTGTCAGCACCGGTGCCCCTGTGGGCACGCTGGTGCCCCATGACCCGAACCATCGTGTACACCGACGGAGCCTGCTCCGGGAATCCCGGACCGGGCGGATGGGCCTGGGTCGTGCCGGATGGCCCCTATGCCGCCGGCTACGACGCCGAGACCACCAATCAGCGCATGGAGCTGGCTGCGGCGCTCGATGCTTTGCGCCACTTCCCGGAGCCCATCGAGATCGTGAGCGACTCCACGTATCTGGTCAACTGCTTCCGGGACGGGTGGTGGAAGGGGTGGCTGCGACGGGGCTGGCTGAACGCGGCCAAGAAGCCGGTGGCCAACCGCGATCTGTGGGAGCAACTCGTCGAGCTGGTGCAGTCCGCCGACGTCGAGTTCCGTTGGGTGAAGGGGCACTCGGGCGACCGCTGGAACGATCTGGCCGACCGCTTGGCCGTCGAGGCGGTGGCCCGCCGGGCCGGTCGTTCCGGTGACGGCCATCCGGAGCCGATGGCGGTCATCGACCCTGCTGCCCGTACCCGAGGGCCGGGGCGACTCGAGGCTCCCGAAGGGCATCTCGTGGCCGTGTTCGGTCATCGCCCGCCCGACATCGGTGGCTACGAGGCCAATCCGCAGGCCGACCGCATCCGGCGCCGGCTGGTCGAGATCCTCACGGCCAAGGCGCAGATGCACGCTGACCTGGTGGTGGTCAGTGGTCTGCGTCTGGGAGCGGAGATGTTGGGGGCCGAGGCCGCCCTCGATGCCGGCCTGACCCTGGTGGCCGTCCTGCCCTACCCCGATCCCCAGCTCGTGTGGCCGGCCCCGGCCCGGGATCGGTTCGCGGCGCTCTGCGACCAGGCCCGTGAGGTCCGCACGCTCCAGAAGAAGCAGCCGACCGACCGAGCCGATGCCGCGAAGGCGCTGGATCGTCGGGACGCCTGGTTCGCCCGCGTGGTCGATGAGGCCATCGTGGTGTGGGACGGTTCGGACGCCGCACTCGGACGGTTGGTGCGGCGTCTGGAGGCCACCGTGGGCGACGACCTGTGGGTGCTGGACCCCACCGAGTGCTGATCGATGGCGCCTTGTAGGGTGCCGCTCATGCAACTCTCCGACAGCTCGGCGATCATCACCGGTGGGGCATCGGGTCTCGGTGCGGCCACGGCCCGGCGTCTCGCCGCCGACGGTGCCACCGTGGTGGTCTTCGACCTCAACGAGGCCGCCGGGCAGGCCCTGGCCGACGAGTTGGGCGGTGCCTTCGTGCAGGCCGATGTCACCGACTCCGACCAGGTGCAAAAGGGCGTCGACGTCGCCGCCGAGGCCGGACCGCTGCGGGCCGTCGTGAACTGCGCCGGCATCGGTTGGGCGCAGCGCACGCTCAGCCGCGACGGCACGCCCCACGACCTCGAGACCTTTCGGCGCACGATCGAGATCAACCTGATCGGCACCTTCAACGTGATTCGGCTGGCCGCGGGGGCGATGGCAGCCACCGATCCCGTCGACTCCTACAACCAGCGGGGGGCCATCGTCAACACATCATCGGTGGCCGGCATGGAGGGCCAGACGGGTCAGGCCGCCTACAGCGGGTCGAAGGGTGGTGTCATCGGCATCACGCTGCCCGTCGCTCGCGATCTGGCACCCGCCGGCATCCGCGTCAACACGATCTGTCCCGGTCTGATGGACACCCCGCTCATGAACGCGGCGCCACCCGACGTGATCGATGCACTCGGCAAGTCCGTGTTGTTCCCCAAGCGAATGGGCACCACTGCCGAGTTCGCCTCCATGGCGGCCGAGCTGATCACCAACGACTACGTCAACGGTGCGGTGATCCGCCTCGACGGAGGTATCCGCTTCCAGCCCAAGTAGTCGG
>JAOUEE010000381.1 GCA_029858875.1 Acidimicrobiia bacterium | reverse complement strand
AAGGTGGCAAGACGCCCCGTTCCATGGCGATCTTCTTGACGACCAACCGCAACGTCATGATGTTGTCGGCCATGTCGAGGGCCTCGGTGTAGCGGAGGTCGATCTCGTGCTGGCTGGGGCTGTCCTCGTGGAACGAGTACTCGACGGGGATCGACAGCGCCTCGAGCATGTGAATGGTGGACTTGCGCAGGTCGCTCGACACATCGGCGGTGGTGAGATCGAAGTACGAGGCCTGATCCAGGGGCGCCGGGGCCTGGGCCGGGTCACCGGACGCGAAGTAGAAGAACTCGACCTCGGGGGCGCAGAAGAACGAGTACCCCTTCTCCCTGGCGAGGTCGACGTTGCGGCGCAGCACCTGACGGGGGTCGCCCTCGAAGGGCGTGCCGTCGAGGTTCTCGATGTCGCAGAACATCAGCGCCGAGGGCTCATCGGTCCTGGCCCACGGCAACAGCTCGAAGGTGTTCGGGTCGGGGCGGGCCAGCACATCGGACTCGTGCACCCGGCTGAAGCCGTCGATGGACGACCCGTCGAACTGGAGCCCCTCGGCGAACACCCCCTCCAACTCGGCGGGGGAGATGGCCACCGACTTGTGTTGACCGAGCACGTCGGTGAACCACAGCCGGACGAGGCGCACCCCTCGTTCCTCGACCGTGCGGAGCACGTACTGTTGCTGGCGTTCGGTGTCCATAGACCAAGTAGACCCGGCCGACACGGTGGGCCGTCAAGTCGATTCCGGTCCGTTCACATACCGTTCACAATGAGGAAACGACAGGGAAATCCGTTCTTGGTTGGGTGGGTTCGGCGCGTCCGTCGGACCCCGCCTACGGTGGCGCCGTCGCAACGGAACGCGAACCCGAACCCCCGCGGGACCTGACCCCCTCAACCAACGGAGAACTGCCTGTGAGCTACCGGGCCGAATACATCTGGATCGACGGCCACGAGCCGCTGCCCTACATCCGCTCCAAGACCAGGGTCCTCGACGACGACGTCGCCGAGATGCCCATCTGGGGCTTCGACGGGTCCAGCACCAACCAGGCGCCCGGCGAGAACTCCGACTGCGTCCTGAAGCCGGTGTACGAGTGCCCCGATCCCATCCGTGGCGGCAACGACAAGCTCGTGCTGTGCGAGGTGCTCGTCCCCGACACCATGGAACCGCACTCCACCAACACGCGTGCGACCTGCGTGGAGGTGTACGAGAAGTTCAAGGACCAGGAGCCGCTCTTCGGCATCGAGCAGGAATACACGTTCTTCGAGGCCGGCCGACCCCTCGGCTGGCCCATCGAGGGCTACCCCGCTCCCCAGGGTCCCTACTACTGCGGGGTCGGCGCCATCGAGATCTCCGGTCGCGAGATCGTCGAGGCCCACACCACGGCCTGCATCGAGGCGGGCCTGGCCATCTCCGGTACCAATGCCGAGGTCATGCTGGGCCAGTGGGAGTTCCAGATCGGCCCCGTCGACACGGTTCGTGTGGCCGACGAGATCTGGGTCGCCCGGTACCTGCTGTACCGCATCGCGGAGGACTTCGGTGTCGACGCATCGGTCGACGCCAAGCCCATCAAGGGTGACTGGAACGGCGCCGGGGCCCACACCAACTTCTCCACCAACAAGATGCGCAAGAGCTACGACGCCATCATCACCGCGTGTGAGGCGCTGGGCGCCGAAGGCAAGCCCGAGGAGCACATCGCAAACTACGGCGTGGGCACCGAGGAGCGTCTCACGGGTCTGCACGAGACGGCCCACCACACCGAGTTCCGGTACGGTGTCTCCGATCGGGGCGCGTCCATCCGCATTCCGTGGCAGGTGGCCCGCGACGGCAAGGGCTACATCGAGGACCGTCGGCCCAACGCCAACATGGACCCGTACGTGGTGGCCCGCCTCATCACCGACACGGTGTGTTCCGCCCTGGCCGACTGACCCGGCACCCCGAGACCCGAACGGAGTACGGGCGGCGCCGGGCGGGGAGGGCGCGGCCGGTCAGTGCATGCGCCGGCCGGCCTCTTGATGATCGGTCAAGACTCCAGGGCCGAACGGGCCGCCCGCGCTGACCCAGGCGTCTACCTCCACCACCAATCGGTCGCCCGGGCGCGCCCCGGGAAGACCCACACGGAACAGCGTCGGCCCCTGGCAGGGACCGAGCTTCTCGCCGGGGACGGACCGCGCCCGCCGACCCTGCTGGCGGGTGGCCTCGATCGACAGACCGACGGTCACCTCATCGGCGCCGCAGTCGAAACGCACCCGAACGGCGCCATCCACCGCGCGCCCGATGGTGAGGGCCGACGTCGGGTCGGGGCTGACGATCAGATTGGGGGGCCGGATCCGATCGATGAGGCGAATGGTGCGCGAGAGCGCAGCGGCGTCGGATGGATGAGCACCGGCCTGGCGGAGGTTGACCCACGCGGTGGCTCGGCCCGGGCGGAGTACCGAGCCGCGGGCCGCAACGGGGACCTCGACCTCCATCGACCTGCGGCACCGCACTTCGATCTCACCCTCGGCCACCGCGCTGTGGGTACCGAAGAACTGCTGCACGGTCACCGCTACGCGCACCCGTGCGGGTTCGGCGCAGCGGATCGTGATGGTCGCGGTGGCCGAGTCGTCGGCGCCCGCGACCGTCACGTCGGTCACGGCCATGGTGGTCCCGGGCCAGTTGCGTGCTCGTCGAGGGGTGTGGTCGCGCCCGACTTCGTCGATGGCGCCGGTGTTGCTCTCCGCGGTGAAGCGGCCGTCGTCCCCGATGGCGCCGACGGAATGGAATGCCAGGTCGGCGAGGAAGCGACCGGAGCGGAACACCAGGGGCACCTCGAAAGCGGCCGACCCGTCGCAGGCGACGATGGTGTCACCGCTGGCCGAGGCGGCCGGGCCACCCGCATAGGGATCGCCCTGGAGCAGGCTCGCTCGCACCGCAACGGTGGCCGGGTTGCTGCAGGTCACGGTGCCGCGGATCGACCAGATGGTCACCTTCTCGACGTCGATCCCCATCTCGAGAGGAGCGATGGACGGGTCATACGCGAAGACGACCGGCTGCCACGCGGTTTCGAGCACCTGGAATCCGGCGTCGAGGACGGCCGCGCCCACCACGCACTCACCGGCGATGCCGCAATCGACCCAGGCACCGTTGATGTGCATGAACCTCGAGCCGACGATGGTGGTGGACGCCCTCCCGTTGCCGCTGGTGACCACCCCTCTGGCCGTCGCGACGGCACAGTCGAAGACGTTGCCACTGACCGCAGCTCCTGCGGTGCACTGGCCGATGGCCACCAACTGGTGGGGTGCGAAGCCGGCGATGGCGACGCGGAGCGCGGCCTGATCTTCGATGTTCCTGCTGGGCTCGACCGAGATCGACGGCGTCCTCTGGGCCGACACGGGAACGACGAAGCCCATCAACAAGAGGACGGCCAGGGTCGCGCCGATCGCCAGCCGGTGAAGTGCGGGCCGGGGAAGTGGTGGTCTGGCGTGCATCGGATTCCTCCCGATCGGTGCTTGGTGACCAACACACCCCCAGTGGCGTGGCCGTGTCCACCCCGCGGCGTTG
>JAOUEE010000380.1 GCA_029858875.1 Acidimicrobiia bacterium | reverse complement strand
CGTGCTGCGCGCCGAGCTGCAAGAGGTGGAAGCGCGTCTGGCCGACCCGGAGCTGCACGCCGATCAGGAGCGAGCCACGGCCACGCTGCGGCGACACAAGGACCTGGCCGCGATCGTCGGTACGGCTGATCGGCTCGATCAGGCCACCGACGACCTCGGTGTGGCCCGCGGCATGCGGGCCGACACCACCGACGACGAGGTGGCGCTGCTCGAGGCAGAGATCGCCGAGTTGGAGGCGACGATTGCCCACGAAACGGCCCAGCTCCACCTGCTGCTGCTCCCCCGCGACCCCAACGACGATCGCAATGTGATCGTCGAGATCCGCGGTGCGGCGGGCGGCGAGGAGGCCAACCTCTTCGCCCGCGACCTCCATGACATGTACATCGCCTTCGCCAAACGACAGCGGTGGGGGACCGAACTGCTCTCGGCCCAGCCCAGCGACATGGGCGGATTCAGCGACGTCACCTTCCTGCTCAAGGGCGATCGGGTCTGGACCAGGATGAAGTTCGAGGGCGGCACCCATCGGGTGCAGCGGGTGCCGGTCACCGAGAGCCAGGGCCGGATCCACACCTCGTCGGCCGCCGTGGTGGTACTGCCCGAGGCCGAGGAGGTGGAGGTGTCCATCGAGGACAAGGACCTGCAGATCGACTACTTCCGGGCGTCGGGACCCGGCGGGCAATCGGTGAACACCACCGACTCTGCGGTGCGCATCACCCATCTGCCCACCGGACTGTCGGTATCCATGCAGGACGAGAAGAGCCAGCTCCAGAACCGGGAGAAGGCCATGCGCGTGTTGCGAGCCCGCTTGCTCCAGCAACAACAGGACGAGCACGAGGCCGAGCAGTCGGCGGCCCGTCGATCCCAGGTGGGTACCGCGGATCGATCCGAGAAGATCCGCACCTACAACTTCAAGGAGAACCGGGTCACCGATCACCGGATATCACTCACGGTGCACAAGCTCGACAAGATCCTGGCCGGTGAGCTCGACGAGATCAGCGACGCCTTGGTGTACGAGGAGCAGCAACGACGGCTGCAAGGCGATGACGGCTGACGACGGCACCATCGCCTGGCGGGTGCTGTACGACGAGGCGCGCCGCCGGCTGGCCGTGGTGGCCGACACGCCCGACGTCGACGCCCGCCGAATCGTCGAGGAGGCCAGTGGCTACGAGGGCGTCGACTTCGCGTTGGGCCTGCACGAGCTGGTCACCGAACGGGGCGTCGCCCGGTTCGACGCCATGATGACCCGCCGCCTGGCGGGGGAGCCGCTCCAGTACGTGGTCGGTCGGTGGGGGTTCCGCCGACTGGACCTGGCCGTCGACCGCCGGGTGTTGATACCCCGCCCCGAGACGGAGGTGGTGGTGGGCGAGGCCCTGGCCGAGCTCGACCGGATCGGTGGACACAAGGTGCTCGACCTGGGCACGGGTAGCGGCGCCGTGGCGCTTTCGTTCGCGGTGGAACGCGACCACGTCGAGGTGTGGGCGGTCGAGCGATCACCCGATGCGCTGGCCGTGGCCCGGTCCAACCTGGCCGGCGTCGGCCGGGCCGCCACTCGCGTGACCATGGTGGAAGGCTCGTGGTTCGACGCGCTCGAGCCGTCCCATCGTCAGAGCTTCGACCTGATCGTGGCCAACCCGCCCTACGTGGCCGTCGCCGACTCGCTGCCCGCCGTCGTTGGCGACTGGGAGCCCGCCGATGCCCTGGTGCCCGGGCCGCTCGGAACCGAGGCGCTGTCGGTCATCATCGACCAGGCGCCGGGCTGGCTGCGGCCCGACGGGGTGCTGGTGGTCGAGCTGGCACCAACCCAGGCCGAGTGGTCCAGCCAGATGGCCTCGACCGCCGGCTTCGCGGCCGCCGAGGTGCGTTGCGATCAGTCCGGCCGCGACCGGATGCTGATCGCCCGACGATGACCGTGGTCGCCGCCGACGACCCCCGCGCGCTCGACCGAGCGGCGGCCGAGCTCGAGGCCGGTCGACCAGTGGTGGTGCCCACCGACACCGTCTACGGTCTGGCGGCCAGAGCCGCTGACCACGCGGCCGTGGCCACGATCTTCGAGTGGAAGGACCGACCCCGCCACCAGGTGATGGCCGTGCTCGTGGCGTCGCTCGACCAGGCGCGGTCCTTGGCCAACTTCACCGCCTCGGCCTCCGCATTGGCCGACGCTTTCTGGCCGGGGCCGCTCACCCTGGTGCTCGAGCGTCGAGACGACGCGACCTTGGCCCTGGGAGCGCCGAGCGCCACGGTGGGGGTGCGTTGGCCGAAGGCCGACTTCGTGGTCGCGTTGGCCCGTCGGGTGGGCCCGCTCACCACCACCAGCGCCAATCGGCACGGCCTCGAGACCCCGAGCTCGGCGGCAGGCGTGGTGACCCAGCTCGATCGTGGCGACGTCCTCGTGGTGGACGGCGGCGAGCTCGGCGGTCAGCCGTCCACCGTCGTGGACGCGACCGGGCCCGACCCGCAGGTACTGCGAATCGGGCCCGTGTCGGAACGGTCGGTGCAGGTGGTGTCGCGCGCGGACGTCAGCCCAGACAGTCGAGGCCCAGCTGGGCCATGAACGCGTCCTCTTCGGAGGTGGCCGCCTCGGGGTCGTTGGTGATCTCGATGGCCCGGCTGTCGCCGATCTCGTCGACCAGTCCGTTGACCATGCACTCGGCCTGCACCTGGGTGAGGCCGCTCTCGACGAGTTGGTCGATGGACCCCTCGCGATCGACGCTCTCGCTGCAGCCCGCCACCAGAGCCAATGCGGCGAGCGAGAAGACCGCAGTGCTGAGAAGTTTCTTCATGCCGAGATGCTCCATTTCGATGAGACGGTTTCGCGACGTGTCCGCGCTCGGTGATCGACCACCGAGGGATCAATCGGCGAACCGTGCGCGATCGTAAGGCGTGGACCCGGGACGCTCGTGGATGGCTACGCTGCCGATATGCGCATCGCCATAGGCTCTGATCACGCCGGGTTCGTGCTGAAGCAGGTGCTGGCCGAGCACCTCCGGGCCAACGGTCACGACCTCGTCGACCTGGGTACCCACAGCGACGAACGGGTCGACTACCCCGATTTCGGTGCTGCGGTGGGGCGGGCCGTGGCCGGTGGAGACGCGTCGCTCGGGGTCTGCGTGTGCGGCAGCGGGATCGGCATCGCCATGGCGGCCAACAAGATCCCCGGCGTCCGAGCGGCCACCGTGCACGACGTCACGTCGGCTCGCCTCACCCGTCAGCACAACGATGCCAACGTGGTGTGCCTGGGCGAGCGCCTCGTCGGCGTCGAGGTGGCCAAGGATGCCGTCGATGCGTGGCTGGCCGCCGAGTTCGAAGGGGGCCGCCACACCCCCCGAGTGGCCAAGATCGATGCCCTGGCTTGAGATGGTGGCGCGGCGGCCGACACCAGGATCATGAGCACCACGCCAACTCCGACCGACAACCGCGACATCCCGGTCGTGCTGCTGTGCGGCGGTTTCGGTACCCGGATCCGTGAGGCCTCCGAGAGCCTGCCCAAGCCCATGATCGACATCGGCGGGCGGCCGATCGTGTGGCACATCATGCAG
>JAOUEE010000379.1 GCA_029858875.1 Acidimicrobiia bacterium | reverse complement strand
GGTTGGTTCCGCGACACACTGCCCCAGGCGCCCATCGAGCAGATCGCCGTGCTGCGACTCGACGGCGACCTGTACGAGTCCACGATGGATGCACTCACCCACCTCGAACCCAAGGTGTCACCCGGCGGCTACATCATCATCGACGACTACAACAGCTGGGAGCCCTGTCGGCAGGCGGTCACCGACTACCGCCAGGCCAAAGGCATCTCCGCCGAGATCCACGAGATCGACTGGACCGGTGCCTGGTGGCAGAAAGCCGGAGGTGCCCCATGACCACCGTCGGCGACATCGTCGATCAGGCCAACCAGCTCGCTGACACCGACGAGTGGGACGAGGCCATCAACCTGTTGACGGCAGCGAACCGTCGCCAGCGATCCGACCAGATCGAGATCGCTCTCACCGACATCCGACACCGCAGCTGGTCGGTGCTGACCGGTGGTCGGGGACCGAGCGACGATCCGGCCGCCGTATCGCCGCCGATCGGGCCGTCGGGCCTGCCCGAGACATCGGTGGCCGACCTCGACGGGGCCGGCGCCTGGAAGGCCATCACCGAGCACGGTTCACTGCTGGTTCGTCGAGCGCTCGACCAGGCACAGATCGGGCAACTCATCGACGCCGTCGATCACAGCTTCGCCGCGTCCAACCGACCGGACGCGGGCACCGACGGTGACGCGTGGTTCCATCCGCTGGCCATGGACGCGGCCACCGCCGAGCGGGTGGGCCCGGCCAAGCTGGCCTTTCCCCGCAAGTTCGCCAAGGACGCCGGTGGCGTGTTGCTGGTGGACTCCCCCCGAGCCATGTTCGCGCTCCTCGAGCTGTACGAGCAGCTCGGCCTGTACGAGGTGGTCTCCAACTACGTCGGGGGCCGCCCGGCGATATCGGCCAACAAGTGCACGCTGCGCCTGGTACCCCTCGACGCCGTCGGCGGCTGGCACCAGGACGGCGCCTTCCTCGGCCGCGACATCAAGGCCATCAACATCTGGCTCACGCTCAGCCCCTGCGGCGTCGATGCGCCCGGCCTCGATGTGATCGGCCATCGACTCGACGACATCATCGAGACGGGCACCGGTGGAGCGGCCTACGACTGGGCGGTCGGCGACGAGGTCGTCGATGCCCTCGGCGGGGTCGTCCGCCCGCAGTTCGAGGCGGGCGACATGCTGCTCTTCGACGAGATGAACCTGCACCGCACGGCCATGGCTCCCGGCATGACCAGGCCCCGCTACGCGATCGAGTTCTGGTGCTTCTCGGCCGCGCGGTACCCCGACAACAACATCATGCTCACCTGGTAGAACACGGTCAGTCTCGGCGCAGCAGCCACGAGAACTCGTCGTTCTCCGTGGCGATGGCGGTCTCGATGGCCGGCAGGCGCCATGCGCGCATCGTGCGCTTGGCAGCCCGTACCGCTTCGCGATCACGAGCGGCGATCACCTGGGCCCGCTCGGTGGCTCTGCCCAGCAGTTCGTCGTCGGCCACCACCTCGAAGACCAGGCCTCGCTGCAGGGCCTCGTCGGCATCGACCCAGTCTGACGAGAGCAGCATCCACGCCGCCGCCTGGTAGCCGACCTGCTGAGGCAGCAGCCAGCTGGACCCGATCTCGGGCGCCACGCCCAGTTGGGTGAACGGTGTCCGGAACCGGGCCGACCGGCCGGCGATCACCAGGTCGGCGTGCAGGCACATGGTGGTTCCCACCCCCACGGCGACGCCGTTGACGGCGACGATGACCGGTATCGGCAGCTCCCGCAGGGCCTGGTTGAAGTCGTGGATCGGCGTACCGTCCGCCTCACCACGGCCCATCTCGGCCAGGTAGTCCAGATCGACGCCGGCACAGAATGCCGACCCGGTGCCGGTGAGGATCACACAGCCCACCCCGTCGGTGACCGCGTGTTCGAGTTGGGCCGCCAGCTGCGCTGCCGTCGGGGCATCGATGGCGTTGCGCTTGGCCGGCCGGTCGATGCGGATCACCCGCACCGCGTCGTGATCGTTCGCGTCCACCACAGCCGCCACGGTACTGTCTGGCCGCCTGCGATCGAGAGGAACCTCGTGTACCCGGGAACGTTCGCCCTGACCGCGCCCGACCGTCCGGCCATCATCATGGCCGAATCGGGCGAGACGCTCACCTACGCCGAGCTGGACGAGCGCAGTCGGCGCCTGGCCAACCTGTGGCGGGCCGAAGGTCTGGTGACGGGCGATCACATCGCCATCTTGTTGGACAACCACATCCGCTACCTCGAGGTGGTGTGGGCCGCCCTGCGGTCGGGCCTGTACTACACGCCGGTGAACTGGCATCTCACCGAGCCGGAGGTGGCATACATCGTCCAGGACTGCGGGGCCCGCAGCGTGGTCACCGCCGCACCTTTCGCCGATCGGGTCACCGGCCTGGACGTGGCCATACCACTCAGCATCGATGGCGGCATTCCCGGATGGACCGACTACGCGTCGGCCATTGCCGGTCACGGTGTCCACGCCCCCGACGCCGAGCCGGAGGGCAATGGGATGTTCTACTCGTCGGGCACCACCGGTCGGCCCAAGGGCATCCTCTTCCCGCTGCCCGATCGCCTGGTGTCCGAGCGCAGCCCGATGATCCTGCCCGGCAGCCCGTGGCGTTTCGACGAGGACACGGTGTACCTGTCCCCGGCACCGATGTACCACACCGCCCCGGTTGTGACGTCCACGCTGGTGCACCGCTGCGGGGGGACGGTGGTGGTGATGGAACGCTTCGATGCCGAGGGAGCCCTGGGTGCCATCGAGCGCCACCGGTGCAACCGGGGGCAGTTCGTGGCCACCATGTTCGTTCGCATGCTCAAGCTCGATCCCGAGGTCCGGGAGCGCTACGACGTGTCCAGCCTCGAGGTGGCCGGCCACTCGGCGGCGCCCTGCCCCGTGGAGGTCAAGCGCCGGATGATCGAGTGGTGGGGACCGGTGCTGTGGGAGTACTACGCCGGATCCGAGAACGTCGGGTCCACCTCGATCTTCTCCGACGAGTGGCTCGAGCACCCGGGCTCGGTCGGTCAGCCCCGGTTCTGCACCGTGCACATCTGCGACGAGTCTGGCCACGAGCTGCCGGTGGGAGACATCGGCCAGATCTGGTTCGAGACCCCGGGCGCCTCGTTCGAGTACCACGGCGATCCCCAGAAGACCGCCTCTTCCCGCAACGACCGGGGTTGGTACACGATCGGCGACATCGGCTACCTCGACGGCGATGACTACCTGTACCTCACCGATCGGATGTCGTTCACCATCATCTCGGGGGGCGTCAACATCTACCCGCAGGAGGCCGAGGACGTGCTGATCATGCACCCCGAGGTGGCCGACGTGGCCGTCATCGGAGTGCCCGACGACGAGTTCGGTGAGCAGGTGAAGGCGGTGGTCCAGCCGGCCGACGGTGTCACCGGCGACGACGGGCTGGAGCAGCGGTTGATCGAGTACTGCCGATCGCACCTGGCTGCGTACAAGTGCCCCCGGACCGTCGACTTCGATCCGGCGCTCCCCCGCCACGACACCGGCAAGCTCTACAAGCGCCTGGTCCGCGACCGGTACT
>JAOUEE010000378.1 GCA_029858875.1 Acidimicrobiia bacterium | reverse complement strand
CGTCCCCATCCAGCGCAAGCCCGAGTCCGGCGTGGACCCCGAGCAGGCGCCCGTCGTCACCCAGTACGAGATGCACGGCGTCGAAGACCTGGGCCTGCTCAAGATGGATTTCCTCGGCCTGCGCAACCTCGACGTCATCAGTGACGCCCTCGAGCTGATCCGTGACACCCGGGATGTCGTCGTCGACATCGATCGCGTCGACCTCGACGACGCCAAGACCTACGAGCTGCTGTCCAACGGGGACACCATCGGCGTGTTCCAGCTGGAGTCGGGCCCCATGCGGGCCCTGATGCGCTCGCTGCGGCCCGAGTCGTTCGACGACGTGGCGGCCCTGGTTGCGCTCTATCGGCCCGGGCCGATGGAAGCGAACATGCACAACGACTACGCGGATCGCAAGAACGGTCGCAAGCCGGTGGAGCTGCTGCACGAGGACGCGGCCGAGATCCTGGCCGACACCTACGGCCTGATGATCTATCAGGAGTCGATGATGCGGGTGGCCCAGAAGTTCGCGGGCTACTCACTGGCCGATGCCGACAACCTGCGCAAGGCATGCGGCAAGAAGATCCGCGAGGTGATGGCCGAACAGAAGGAGCAGTTCGTCGCCGGGTGCGTCAGCACCGGATACGGCCCGGAACTCGGCGAGCAGTGGTGGGAGATCATCGAGCCGTTCGCCGACTACGCGTTCAACAAGAGCCACAGCTACGGCTACGGGTACATCGCCTACCAGATCGCCTATCTCAAGGCCCACTATCCGATCGAGTACCTGTCGGCCCTGCTCACCAGTGTGAAGTCCAGCCTCGAGAAGGCGGCGGTCTACCTCAACGAGTGCCGGGTCATGGGCATCGAGGTGGTGGTGCCCGACATCAATCTGTCCCGTTCGGACTTCCATCCCCTGCCCGACCTCGACGAGACCGATTCGCTGGGCCAGATCGTCTTCGGCCTGTCCGCCGTGCGCAATGTCGGCGTCGCTCTGGTCGAGCTGATCCTGGCCGAACGGGAGCACAACGGTCCGTTCACCAGCTTCATCGACTTCTGTGAGCGGGTCGACCTGATGGTGCTCAACAAGCGGACCATCGAGTCGATGATCAAGGCCGGCACGTTCGATTCCCTGGGCCACCCCCGCAAGGGGCTGCTCACCGTGTACGAGCAGATCATCGATCTCACGGTGGCCCGCCGCCGCGAGCACGACATGGGGGTCATGTCGTTGTTCGGCGAGCTCGACGGAGGGCCCAGCTTCGACGAGCGCCCGACGATCCCCGACATCGAGTTCGACAAGATGGAGCGATTGCGGTTCGAGAAGGAGATGCTCGGGCTCTACATCTCCGATCATCCGGTCATGGGCTACGAGGCGGCCTTGCGCCGACGCTGCGACAGCACCATCGGTCAGCTGGCCGAGGCGAACGACGGTGATCGCAAGCGGATCGGTGGGGTGATCACCAACCTGCAGAAGAAGTGGACCCGCAAGGGTGACCTGATGGCGATCTTCGAGCTCGAGGACCTCGAGGCGTCCATCGAGGTCATGGTGTTCCCCAAGACGATGACCGAGCACGGCCACAAGCTCACCGACGACGTCATCGCCGTGGTGCAGGGTCGGGTCGAGCGCCGCGACGACCTGCCCAAGATGTTCGCCCAGACCATCGACATCTTCGACACCACCCAGACCGACGTGGCCCGGCCGCTGCGGATCCAGCTGGCACCCAACGGGCTGCGGGAGGAGACCATCGAACGACTCCAGGGGCTCCTGGCCGACCACCCGGGGGACTCACCGGTGTTGCTCCACGTCGGGAGCCAGGTGGTGCGCCTACCGGATGACACGCGTGCCGATACCCGACGCGGATTGGTGGCCGAGCTACGGGTGCTGCTGGGCCCGGACGCCGTGGTGGTCTGAAGCCGTGGTGGCGCAGTCACGCTGCGTGAAGTTGCCAAAAGGCGACGCGAGCGGTGGACTAGAGGGGTCCGTTTTGTGCTCGCGACCGCTCCGAGGAGACGTAGCAACCGATGGCAATCGAGGTCGACACGAAGGACTGCACCGCGCTCAGCGACGCAGAGATGGAGGAGATGGCCGACATCACCGCTGAGGGACCGAACAGCGTGGATGTGGGACTCATCAACAAGCAGGTCGAGGCCTGGGTGCTGGCCACCCAGGCCCGAGAGAACGGCAAGCTCAAGGGATTTGCCTTCTGCACCCTCGAACGCATCGGTGGCACGCCGAGCGTGCTCATCGGGCTGGCGTCGGTGAAGCGCACGTCCAAGCGTGACGCCGTGCTCCGGGCCATGATCACGGACAAGCTGCGCCGAGCCGTGCTCGCCTTTCCCGACGAGGATGTTCTCATCGGTAGCCGCTTCAATGATCCCGCCGGTTTCGAGGCCTACAAGAACCTCACCGACGTGGTGCCCCGTCCTGGCCACAAGGCCTCGGGCGAGGAGCGGGCGTGGGGCCGCCGCCTGGTCAAGCGCTTCGGGATCTCCGCCACCTCGTACGACGACCGAGGCTTCCGAGTCAAGGGCGACGGCTCGGTTCCGTGTGTCTTCGACCACGAGAGCCTCAAGCCCGAGAAGATCGACGCCGATGTCGTGGCCTTCTTCCAGCCACTCGATCCTCCGGCCGGTGACGTGCTGATCGCGTTCGGCTGGGCCATGGCCGAGGAGCTCGAGAAGCTGGCCTGACCGGTCTCGGTCCCGCCCCCTGGCATGGACTTCGCAGACGTCATCGCCACCCGCCGCATGGTGCGGGCCTACCGGCGCGATCCGGTCGATCCCGGCGCCCTGGAGCGGGTGCTGCACGCGGCGCGACGGGCGCCGGCGGCCGGCAACACCGACGCCCTGGATCTGGTCGTGCTGGCCGGCACCGAGCAGACTGCGGCCTACTGGGACACCACCTTGCCCGAGGGACGGCGCAACGACTTCCCGTGGCCCGATCTGTTGGCCGCACCGGTGATCGTGCTGGTGGTCACCAACCCGGCGGCCTACGTGTCCCGGTACGCCGAGGCCGACAAGGCCGTGACCGGGCTGGGGCGCGGGACCGACGCCTGGCCGGTGCCGTTCTGGTTCGTGGATGGCGGTGCGGTGGCCATGGCCCTGCTTCTGGGCGCGGTGGACGAGGGCCTCGGTGCACTGCTCTTCGGCGTGTTCGAGCACGAGGGGGCGGTGAGGGAGCGGTTCGCCATTCCCGCTGATCGGCGCATCGTTGCCGCGGTGGCCATCGGTCACCCGACCGAGGATCGACCCAGTCGCTCGACTCGACGGCCTCGACGGCCGCTGACCGAGGTGGTGCACCGGGGACGGTGGTGATCGCTATCGGTGTCCGAGCGCCTCGTCCCCGCCGGTTCGAGAAATAGCGCGTCGACCGGTAACCTCCCCGCGGTTCGATCACGGAGGTCCGATGGCGACGAAGTCCACGGCAACGAAGAAACCGGCCGCCAAGGCCAGCCCCGCCAAGAAGGCCGTGGCGAAGAAGAAGGCGCCGGCCAAGAAGGTGCCGGCCAAGAAGACCGCCGCCAAGAAGGCCGTGGCGAAGAAGAAGGCGCCGGCCAAGAAGG
>JAOUEE010000377.1 GCA_029858875.1 Acidimicrobiia bacterium | reverse complement strand
TACGGCATCGAGTTCGCCGACGAGGTCACCATCGAGTTCGGTCCCCTGCTCGGCGAGGCGCTCGCCGCCGAAGAGGTCGACGCGGTGGTGTGGAACACCACGGCTCCGCAGATCACCGAGCTGGGCCTCAAGGTCCTCGAGGACGACTTGGGCCTGCATCCGGCACAGAACATCGCCCCGATCGTGGCGAACACCGTGCTCGAGGCCTACGGCGACCAGCTGGCCGCCGATCTCAACGCCCTCAGCGCCGCCATCTCCACCGACGATCTACTGGCGTGGAACACGGCGACCGACATCGACTTCCGTGAGTCCGACGAGGTCGCCGCGGAGTGGCTGCAGGAGAAGGGTCTGGCCTGACCGGGTCATGGGCGGGCCCGGGGGGCGTGCCCCGGGCCCTGGCCATCACGACGACCGCACCCAGGGTCCCACCGGGCCGCGGTGACCACTACCGTTCGACGTGATGGCTGACTTCGCGTACTCCGACATCCTGCCCCTCGGGCCGGATCAGACGACCTACCGCAAGATCGAGGCCGAAGGCGTAGCTACCGTCGATGTCGACGGCCTGACCTTCGTGCGCATCGAGCCCGAGGTGCTGACCGCGCTGGCGGCGGAGGCGTTTCGCGACATCTCCCACTTCTTGCGCACCTCCCACCTCGAGCAGCTGGCATCCATCCTCGACGACGACGAGGCGTCCGACAACGATCGCTTCGTCGCCCTCGAGCTGCTGAAGAACGCCTCCATCGCGGCTGGTGGGGTGCTGCCGATGTGCCAGGACACGGGTACGGCGATCATCCTCGGCAAGAAGGGCCAGCAGGTCATCACCGGCTTCGACGATGCCGAAGCGTTGAGCCGTGGCGTGTACGACACCTACCTGACGTCCAACCTCAGGTACTCCCAGCTGGCCCCCCTGTCGATGTTCGAGGAGAAGAACACCGGCAACAACCTGCCCGCGCAGATCGAGCTCTACGCCGAGCCGGGCGACGCGTACAAGTTCCTGTTCATCGCCAAGGGCGGCGGGTCGGCCAACAAGAGCTTCCTCTACCAGGAGACCAAGGCCCTGCTCAATCCCGAGAGCCTGACTCGGTTCCTCGACGAGAAGTTGCGCCTGCTCGGCACCGCAGCATGCCCGCCGTATCACCTGGCCGTGGTCATCGGCGGAACATCGGCCGAGTACAACCTGAAGACCGCCAAGTACGCATCCACCCACTACCTCGACAGCCTGCCGACCGAGGGCTCGGCGACGGGTCATGGCTTCCGCGACCTCGAGTGGGAGCAGCGGATCCTGGAGCTCACCCGCGAGTTCGGCATCGGCGCCCAGTTCGGCGGGAAGTACTTCTGTCACGACGTCCGGGTCATCCGCCTCCCCCGCCACGGCGCATCGAACCCGGTCGGCATCGCCGTGTCGTGTTCGGCCGACCGCCAGGCGCTGGCCAAGATCACCGCCGAAGGCGTGTTCCTCGAGCAGATGGAGACCGACCCGGCCCGCTTCCTGCCCGAAACCACCGACGAGCATCTGAGCTCGGACGTGGTCGCCGTCGACCTCGACCGCCCGATGGCCGACATCCTCGCCCAGCTCACTCGACACCCCGTGAAGACCCGCTTGTCGCTGACCGGCACCCTCGTGGTCGGGCGTGACATCGCCCACGCCAAGATCAAGGAGCTCCTCGACGCGGGCCAGCCCATGCCCGACTATCTGCGCGACCACCCGATCTACTACGCCGGACCGGCCAAGACGCCCGCCGGCTATGCCTCGGGCTCGTTCGGACCGACCACGGCCGGACGGATGGACAGCTACGTCGATCAGTTCCAGGCCGCCGGAGGGTCGATGGTCATGTTGGCCAAGGGCAACCGCAGCCGTCAGGTGGTCGACGCTTGCGCCGCCCACGGTGGCTTCTATCTCGGATCCATCGGCGGCCCGGCCGCCCGGCTGGCCAAGGACGCCATCCGCCACGTCGAGGTCCTCGAATATCCCGAACTGGGGATGGAAGCCATCTGGCGCATCGAGGTCGAGAACTTCCCGGCCTTCATCGTGGTGGACGACAAGGGCAACGACTTCTTCGCCGAGGTGTCCACGCCGGTGCATCTTCGGTGAGCCACGCCACTGGGCCACGCCGAGCCGTCGCCTTGGTCGTCGTGTTGGTGCTGGCGGCCGCCTGCAGCTCCGGCGACGACGCCGCTCCGACCTCCACCGGCACGGCGAGCGGCACCCCCACCAGCGCGTCCGCCACCACCGGACCTCCCAATACCGCCGCACCCACGTCGGCACCCTCCCGCACCGTCGCGGCCACGACCACTCTCACGCAGTCGTGCGGCACCGGCGGCGACCTCAGCCGCCCATCCCAGTCACGCACCTTCACCACCGGCGACGGGGTGGACCGGACCTGGCTACTGGCCCTCCCGTCCGGCTACGACCACTCCGAGCCGGCTCCAGTGGTGTTCAACCTCCACGGTGCGGGATCCAACGGTGCCGAGCAGTACGTGTACGGCAACTTCATCGAACAAGCCGAGCGGGATGGCGCGCTGCTGGTGATGCCCGAGGCCCTCGAGGTCAACGGCCGGCCGGCATGGAGCCCGGGCGAACCGGGCTCGGGCGACGACCTCGACTTCATCGCCGAGCTGGTCGATCTCCTCCGCAGCGAGTACTGCACCGGCTCGTTCTATGCCGCCGGCATGTCCAGCGGCGGATTCATGACCACGGCGTTGGCCTGCTGGGCCGACAGCCCATTCGAGGCCTTCGGCCCGGTCACGTTCGCCTTCTACAACCCATCGGCCTGCGCCGACGCGGCACCCCGCCCCATCGTCTACTTCCACGGCAGCGACGACGACACGGTGCCCTTCGACGGCACCGATGGCGGCCTCGATGCAGCGCCGGTCACCGCCCAGGAGTGGGCCGACCACAATGGTTGCGACCCCGCCCCGATCGAGGAGCAGATCGGCGACGAGGTGCGCCGCCTCACCTGGGAGGGGTGTGCGGCCAGCACCGACTTCTACATCGTCGATGGTGGGGGCCACACCTGGCCCGGCAGCCTGGCCATCGAGGCGTTCGGGCACACCACCGACCAGATCTCGGCCAGCGACATCATCTGGGACCTGTTCCTGGGCTGAGCAGACGGCGAGCTCAAGCGTCGTCCAGATAGCGGTCGGCCAGACCTCCCAGCACGACCAGGCACTCCTCAGCGCACTGGCTGATGATCTCGGCCACCGGCCGCACCGCCTCGATGCGTCCCGCCACCTGCCCGCCCAGGGCCAGGGCGGCGTTCATGTCGCCGCCGAAGTACAGGTCCATCGCGTTGCCGAACTCGGCGAAGGCGTTGGACTCGTGGTCGAAGCGGTAGCTCTCGCTCTTCTCGGTCCGGAGCGCTCGCAGTGCCGGGGAGGTGTGGGCGTTGAGGAACACGGTGTCGGTCTCGGCGGCGTCGACGATGGTCTGCTTCCAGTTGTCGTGGATGGGCGATTCGGCGGCCGACACCATGCGGGTGCCCATCTGGATGCCCTCGGCCCCCAGTGCGAAGGCGGCGGCCATGGTGCGACCGTCCACCATCCCGCCGGCCGC
>JAOUEE010000375.1 GCA_029858875.1 Acidimicrobiia bacterium | reverse complement strand
GCGGCGCCGACACCATCTCGGGCGACGACGGGGACGACACCATCAGCGGCGGGGGCGACGACGACCTCATCTCGGGCGGGGCCGGCGCCGACACCATCACCGGCGATGCCGGCAACGACACCCTCGGCGGCGATGCCGGGGACGACGACATCACCGGAGGCGACGGCGACGACAGCCTCTCCGGTGCCGCGGGGAGTGACACCCTGACCGACGATGCAGGCGCCGACCAGCTCGCCGGAGGAGCCGGCAACGACACGCTGAACGGCGGTGGCGGCAACGACACCCTCGCCGGCGGCAACGACGACGACGTCCTCGACGGCGGCGACGACGACGACACGCTGAACGGCGGAGACGGCAACGACACCCTCGCCGGCGGGGCCGGCGCCGACACGGTGAAGGGCGGCAACGACGACGACATGCTGAACGGCGGAGACGGCGACGACGTCGTCGACGGCGGCCTGGGCGACGACACCGCCGACGGCGAGGCCGGACTCGACACGGTGAAGGGCAGCAAGGGTGACGACACCCTCAGCGGCGGCGACGACAGTGACTCGGTGGCGGGTGGCCCGGGCGTCGACACCATCGACGGGGGCGCCGGCGACGACAGCCTCACGGGTGGCAGCGATCCCGACACCATCAGCGGCGGCGGCGGCGCCGACATCATCGACGGCCAGGGGTCGCCCGACGAGCTCCGAGGCGACGCCGGGGCCGACACCATCACCGGCGCCAACGGCGGCGATCTCATCAACGGCGGCGGCGGCGCCGACATGGTGGACGGCGGCAGCGGCGCCGACCGGCTGGTGGGGTCCAATGGTGACGACACCCTCGACGGGGGCGACGGCAAGGACCATCTGCGGGGCGGCAACGGCACCGACACCTGCAACGGTGGCCCCAAGGTGGATGTCGCGCACCCCAGCTGCGACATCCAGATCGACATCCCGTAGCCGCTGCTCGCCTGACCGGCCGCAGCGGCGGGTGGGTTCAGCGCTCGGGCCAGGCGCGCAACAGATCCGCGGTGCTGACGACGGTGGCCAACAACCCGATGGTGTTGGCCATCACCGCATCGACATAGTCGACGGGAACACCGGCCACTGCGTCGCGGGCCACCACCACCTGGTACCCCAGGTCCACCGCCGAGATGACCAGGCCGAGGATCCCCACGTTGACCGAGTTGCCGGTGGCCACCACGGTGGTGACACCGAGGTTGCGCAGGATCTGATCGAGGCTGGTGCTGGTGAAGGGCGTCAGTCCGTGCAGCCGGGGCAGCACGATGTCGGCCTCGTCGACACCCAGTTCGGGGATCAGTTGGGCACCGTCGGACCCCGGGTTCAGCAGGGCGGCGCCGGCCGCGGTGGCGGCCAACAGGCGGCAGTTGTCGACCCGTCCGGCCCCGTCGGGCCGGGTCTCGGCCGTGCAGTGCACCACCCGGGCTCCGGCATCTCGGGCCCGCCACACGATGGACGCGATGTTGGCGATGGTCCCGGCCTCGACCATGAGGTCGCGCAGCTCGGTCATCATCGCCTTGTCGCCGGTGATGCCCCGCTGCATCTCCATGGTGAGGACCGCGGTCCGAGACGGGGTCACCAGCTCGTGCAGATCAGTCGGCATGTGGTCAGCTTTGCCGCTCGGCCCACCATTGGTCGAGACGGTGCTGGAGTGCTTGTCGGTCGAGGTCGCCCTCGGACCGGCGAACGGCCAGCAGGAACTGCAGCGCGGCCCCCACATCGGGACCGGGTTGCAGCCCGAGATGATCCATCACGGCGGCACCGTCCATCTGCGGGCGTTCGGCGGCGCGACGATCGGCCTCGGCCAGTTCGGCGATGCGCTGTTCGAGGTGGTCGACGTGCTCCTGGAGTTGGAGGCGCTTGCGGTCGTTGCGGGTGGTGCAGTCACAGCGGACCAGCGTGTTCAGTTGCCCGAGCAGCGGGCCGGCATCCCGGGCGTAGCGTCGCACCGCCGAATCACTCCAACCGTCGGCGTAGCCCTTGAATCGACCCGACAGCCGCACCAGATCGGTGACCGCGTCCACCGTTGCCTCGTCGTAGCCGAGCACCGCGAGGCGGTGCTTGGTGATCCGCGCCCCGACCGTCTCGTGATGGCGGAACGTCACGCCCTCGCGAGCGTCGATGCGCCGGGTGTCGGGCTTGCCGATGTCGTGGAACAGCGTGCCCAGTCGCACGAGGAGGTCGGCCGGGGTCTTGGCCACCACGGCAATGGTGTGGGCCAACACGTCCTTGTGTCTGTGGATGGGGTCCTGTTCCATCTCCAGCAGCAGGAGCTCGGGCACGAGGTCGGCCATGCGGCCGGAATCGACCGCTTCCCACAGGGCGCCGGAGACGTCCGCGGCCAGCAGGATGGCGGTCAGTTCGTCAGCGGGAGTGGTGGTGGCCATGGTTCTGTCCGTCCGGCTCTTGGTACCCGAGCCTCCGGAAGTGTAGAGACAAGACCATGATTCTCGATTCCTTCCGCGTTGACGACCGAGTTGCCGTGATCTCTGCGGCCAGTCGAGGCATCGGGGCGGCCATCGCCGTGGCGCTGGCCGAGGCCGGTGCCCACGTGGTGATCGGCGCACGCAGTGCCGAGACGCTGGCCGAGGTGGCCGGCGCAGTCGAGGCCACCGGCCGACGAGCGGTCGTGGTGCCGGGCGACCTGTCCGAGCGCGACGGCATGGCCGCGCTGGTGGACGCCGCCGTGGCCGAGCTGGGGGGCATCGACATCGTGGTCAACAATGCCGGCGGTTCCATGCCCCAGCCCTTCCTCGACACCAGCGAGCGGGCCTTCGAGATGGCCATGCACTGGAACGTGACCACCGCCTTCAATCTGACCCAGCTGGCCACGCCTCACCTGCTCGAGCGCCCGGGATCGAGCGTCATCAACATCGCCTCGGTGGCCGGCCGCTTCGGCTCGCGCGGCTTCGCCGCCTACGGCACGGCCAAAGGAGCGCTCATCAAGCTCACCCGTCACCTCGCGTCGGATCTGGCGCCCAGGGTCCGGGTGAACGCCATCGCTCCCGGCGCCATCCGCACCGACGCGTTGGGCAGTGTGCTCACCGACGAGCTGGAGGCGGCGATGAGTGCGGGCACCCCGATGCGCCGCATCGGCGAGCCGGCCGACATCGCCGCGGCCGCGGTGTACCTGGCATCGCCTGCCGCCAGCTACGTCACCGGCGAGTGTCTGGCCGTCGGCGGGGGGGTCGAGGTGAGCAACCTCGAGATGGGCATCCCCGATCTCTGAGCCGGCCGGAACCCGCACGTTCCCGGCGCCTGCAGATGCGGCCTGGTCGACGCGCACCCAGAAGACGGCCACCCGTCCCGACGTCGGCACCGTCGTGTGGCCGTCGCGGACCCCCGATGGTCCGGCCACCGTCGAGATCGTGCACCGCGACGGTCGCTACCACGCGCGGGCCTGGGGCGCAGGATCCGAGTGGGCCCTCCACCAGGCTCCCCGGCTGGTCGGAGCGGAGGACGACCTCGCCGGCTTCGAGCCCCACCACGACATCGTCGCGTCGTTGATGAGAAGCCACCCCGGCTTTCGCATCGGCCGCAGCGATCGGGT
>JAOUEE010000376.1 GCA_029858875.1 Acidimicrobiia bacterium | reverse complement strand
CAATGGTGACGATGACGACGACGACGAGATCGCCACCGACGTGACCACCACCGCACCCGGTGGGACCACGACCGTCCCCGCCGAGACCACCACCAGCGACCCGGGCGAGACCACCACCAGCGCGCCGGGCGAGACCACCACCACTTCAGGGAACGGCCAGCCGGTGCTCATCGAGGCCAGCGCGGTCAGCGCGGAACTCCAGCGCTACGACGACACCGACAACGACTTCCCCTTCGAGGATGGCGACGTCGAGGCCAACTGGTACACCTCGGACGGCTACTACGTCGTCGTGTACGCCGGTTTCGATGCGGTGGCGGGCGACCCGATGTGCCCCGGCAACTCGGTGAACGACGGCGGTGGATTCTCGTACATATCCAACTCCCCCTTCGCCGACGGCTCGTGCGAACCGGCGGATCGGTTCCTCAACCTGGTGCAGGACGACGACTTCGGCGCCCGCCTGTGCGACAACCTCGTGATCTATCGCACGATCATTCCGGTGGAGGACGACGATGGTCAGCCGATCTCCGGTCAGCTCTACGGCACACTCGAACAGGTGGTGGGCGACGACTTCGTCGGCGCCACCGGTGCAGCCGACATCGCCGCCGTCGACGAGCTCGACCCGCTGGCCGATGCCTACACGGTGCCCGACGGCTGGCTGGCCGATGGCAGCAACGAGATCACCTGCTAGCGGCCGCCGGTCCATCGGCTGGGCTCCGCCAAGGCCAGCACCACTGCTCCCGGTACCCGGAGGCGGTCAGCCGACCCTCGGGCTGAGTACACCCACCGGGATACGGCGATCGGTCAGCTCCTGGTAGGACGCGAAATCCGGATACCCCGCGCACAGCAGCTCCCAGCACTCATCACGCTGGGGACCCTCGTCGAGCTGGGTGGCATCCACCGCCCAGCGCTGCGCACCCACCTCCACATGGGCCTCACCGGCGGCCATGAGGTTCTTCCACCAGTTCGGGGCGTCGGGGTTGCCTCCGTTGGAACCCGCCACCAACAGATCCTCACCCCGCCGGATGAGCATGAGCATCACCGGGCGAGGCTCGCCGCTGCTACGGCCGACCACATCGAGCAGGAACACGGGCTTGCCCATGAACTGGCTGCCCTTCTCGCCGTTGCTCGAGCGGAACTGCTTGATCTGGCGTCGGGTGCCCATGCGCCCGAGCGCCGGCAGGCGACGACTCATGAGGTTGGCGAAGCGACCGCTCAGTGATGCCATGGCCGCCATCGTAGGGTCGGCGAGCCGTGCGTGGGCGGGCCTCGCCGTAGCGACGACGCTTGCCCGCGGGTCGGCGATCGTCTAGAGAAGGTCGCTGCCGATGCAACCCGGACCCCGCAACCCCTACCTGGCCGATTCGAGCAACCCGATCGGGCACGGCCGCAGTGACCAACAGGACAACGTGCCGTGGCGCGGCCCCGAGGGGCCGACCGAGATCCTCGGGCCCGACGACATCCAGTACCAGTGGACCGGTGCCGGCAACTTCGGACAGCTGATCTCGCCGGTGTACCCCGACGGCAAGCGGGTGCTGTGGAACAACGGCCGCAACCGTATCTACAAGCTGGACTACGACACCCTGGAGATCCTCGCCACACTCCAGTTCGGCGACGAGGCCGATCCGTCGGTGGAAGAGATGATCGAGCTCACGACCGGCCTCGACGAGCTCGATGGCTGGCCGGCCATCGAGCACGCCATCGGGATCTCGATGCGATTCCTCACCGGCCTCGACGGCGTCTACGCCCTCATCGACCAGCACAACACGCTCTTCCTCGGACGCAAGGACCATGCGGTGGCCTACGTCGAAGCCGACCCCACCGATCGGGCATCGGCCGTCCGGGAGCGCGATCGCTGGAACCGGCCCGACCACATCGACGGCTCGTTCGTGGGGATGGGCATGACGTTCGACGGCCGTCTGGTGCTCACCACCGACCACGGCTGGGTGATCAGCCTGGCCCGCGACTTCAGCGAGTTCGACGCCATCCAGCTGCCCCTGGCCGCCGAGGAGGCGGCCGACTACTGCGCCATGCGGGAAGCCGAGCGAGGCAACACCGGCTACGGATGGCTCCGAACGTCGCTGTGCATCGACGAGGACAACGCCATCTACACCTCGTCGAACGACCATCACCACAAGGTCATCTGGACCGGCACGAGGCTGACCCTCGACGAAGCCCACGGCGCCTGGTCGATCCCCTACCGCAACGGTGGGGGCTGCGGCTCGGGCACCACGCCCTCGCTCATGGGTTTCGGGCCCGACGAGGAGCACTTCGTGGTGTTCGGCGATGGCGACGCCGTGGTGAACATCACCTACGTGTGGCGCGACGAGATCCCCGACGATTGGGAGCAGCTCGCCAACGCCCCCCACCGCCGCATCGCCGGAATCGGCCCGGCCGACATGGACAACCCCGACCTGGAGGAGATCAAGACCGAGCAGTCGATCACCGTCTCGGGCTACGGCGCCATGACGGTCAACAACGAACCGGCCAGCCGGCCCGACGGACTACCGGCCCAGGCGGCCCGCATGCTGTGCTTCCTGCTGGGACACAAACCCGAGTACACCCCGCACGGGCTGCACAAGTACGAGTGGGACCCGCAGGCCCGGGAGCTGCGAAGGGCATGGGTCAACACCGAGGTGTCGTCGCCCAATTCGGTGCCCTTCGTGTCGCAGGAATCCGATCTCGTGTACACGAGCGGGGCTCGCGCCGGGAAGTGGACCATCGAGGCGGTCGACTGGACCACCGGCGAGTCTCGCTTCCACTACGTGCTGGGCGGATCGCAGTTCAACACGCTCGGTGCCGGTGTCACCCTCGACGAGGAGGGCCGACTGCTGTTCGGGAACATCTTCGGCAAGACCCGTATCCGGCGCGACCCGGGCACCTCGAGGTAGCTCCGTCGCCCATCCCTGCGCCGCGGGTCCGTTGATCACGGGGCGACAGGCGTGGGTTCTCGTTGCGCCAGGGTCCGCGTGAGCTGATCGGTGATCCGATCGGCGGGGATGCCCTGGCTGTAGAGGAACCCCTGGTGGTGATGGATGCCGAGCTGCTGGAGAGCCTGGCTCTGGGCCGGCGTCTCGACCCCCTCGGCAACGATGAGGAGCCCGGCGGTCTGGGAGATCCGAGAGATGGCGGACACCACCGCCTGGTCGATGCTGTCGGTGACGATGTTGGTCACGAACGAGCGGTCGATCTTGATCTGGTGGACGACGTCGCTGAGGTACTTCAGGTGCGAGAGCGTGGTCTTGCCGGTTCCGAAGTCGTCGAGTGACAGCCGCACGCCCATCTCTGCGATCTGTTCCAGGACCGGCAGCGAGCCGGAGATGTGCTCGGTGATCAGATCTTCGCTGATCTCCAGGCACAGCTGCGCCGGCGGGAGCCGGGACCACTCCAACGCCTTGCGCACCCGGGTCGGGAACGATGCGTCGAGAATCTGGCACTCGGCGACGTTCACGCTCATGCCGACCTGGCGAAAATCCGGGTTGAGCTGGTTCCACTGCTCGGCCTGGGCGCACGCCTCACGCAGCACGGTCTCACCGATGCGGGCCAGCAGCCCGGACT
>JAOUEE010000140.1 GCA_029858875.1 Acidimicrobiia bacterium | reverse complement strand
CGGCCCGACCCGCCACAACCACAACTCGCGGGCGAGTGGCCCGGCCAGCGCCTCCCGCACACACGCTCGGGCCGCCTGGCCCCGGGAGTGGGCCAGGCTGTCGACGGCCAGCTCGGCCAGATCGACACAGCCATCGAAGGCGTCGACCACCATCGATCGTTCCGGATCCAGAAAGGCAACATCACTGGGCGAGAATCCGGACTGACGCACGGAGGCAGCGTCCACCCCGAGCTCGCGCAACCGGTCGACGCCGATGCGGTCCACCACCTGCTCGGCGACGCACCCGGCCTGGCCGTCATCGAGGGCCAGCGGCGGGTCACCGGGCTCCACGGTGACGAGGTCATCGTGCAGGGCGCTCACCAGCGCCACCTCGGCGGCGGTGGGGCCGGGGTCGGGACTCTCGTACCAGACGGCCGCCGCGGCCGCCGCCAGGACCACCACGGCCAGGGCGACGATCACGTTGCGGGTGCTCACCGGCCCAGCTTGGCATCCAGCGGACTCTCGTTCGTCGACCCGCGGGGCCGCCCCGCTCGGCCCCCATCGCTGTGGCACACGTCGGTTGCCCTCGCGCCGCGCCGCCTACGCTGACGCCATGGCTCATCGACTCGACGCCGTCCTGGCCACCATCGACGATGCCAACCGAGCCGATCCCAATCTCGTGGAAGATCGACCTCGGGCGCTGCTGGAGGGCCAACGGGCCACCGAGTGGGTCGCACAGCTCCGGCCCGATGCCCCCGAATCAGTGCTGGTGGCCGCCCGGGCCCATCACCTCACCCGGTGGATGGTGCCCCGTTCGTCCTACCCCGAGGGGCGGGCAGGCTATCTGCGCTGGCGGCGAGACCAGAAGCAGCGCCACGCCGACGACATGTCGGCCATCCTCTCGACTCACCGGTTCGACCCCGGTTTCATCGAGCGGGTGCAATCGTTGCTGCTCCGAACCGACCTGGGCACCGACCCCGACGCGCAGCTGGTCGAGGACGCCGCCTGTCTCGTTTTCCTCGAGACCCGGTTCGACGACATCGTCGTCCGCCTCGACCACGATCAGTTGATCGGCGTCGTGGCCAAGACCCTGGCCAAGATGAGCCCGGCGGCCATCGCGGCGACATCGGCGATCAATCTGTCCGAAGCCGGACGTACGGCCCTCGCCGAAGCGGCGAGCAGAGCCGAGGACCGATCAGGCCTGTAGCACCGCGTGACCGGGCGTCTCCTTGGCGACGAAGGCCCGGCGCACCGGCGAGTCGTACTCCCAGTTCACCCCGAACCCATGGGCCTCGATCTCGCACCCGATGGCCCTGGTGACCGTCAGCGGGTCGGCCACACGAAACGATGCCGGCGGGTACGAACGCAACTCGGGAACGTGGCGCGCCCAGTCGGCGCGGTCGCTGCCCTCCTTCACCCCGACGACGGCGGCGAACCACGCGGCATAGTCATGGGCCAGCTCCAGCACCTGCTCGGCCGGTCGGTCGAAGGCCGGCAACATGGCGTGCTGTACCGCCATCACGGTGTCGAGTGCGGTGTCGTCAGCCACGCCGTGCACCGAGATCACGTAGTCGCGCAGGTCCTCGATGTAGAACGCCCAGCTGGCTGGAGGAGCCATGGTGCCCGGTCCGCTGAGCACGGTGTTGGCCAACGCCGGCCAACGATGGGGGTCCTCGAGCACGGCATGGCGAATGCCCTCGTAGAAGTCGACCTCGTGCACGCCGGCTTCCTGGCGCACGTACCGGGCGACCTGGCGGGCCACCCCGAAGTTCTCCATCAACAAGAAGACGAGACGGGTGTGGGTCATGTCGCGGTAGTCGTCGCGCGTGAACGTCGCGGTCGACACGACCAGGGACTTGTTGCCCGGACCCGGTTCCTTGTTGACGACGATCTCGTGCTCGGCCTTGTACTCGGGATCGTTCATCGGGCTGTTGACCAGCAGGGTGGTCCGAGGGATGCGCACCTGCATCTCGCGGTCGATGCACAGCTGGAGGTCGGTGCGGAAGGACTCGGGTGTCTGGCCCGGTAGGCCGAGCATGAGATCCACGAACAGGGGGAGGTCGGCGGCTCGCATCTCCGCGGCCAGCGCGTCGTACTTCTCGGTCTTGATGTTGGACCGGTGCACCGCTTCGAGAGTGGCTTCGTCCATCGACTGCAGCGAGAGAATGCCCTGGGTGACGATGCCGGCCTTGGCCATGGTCTCGATCACGTACTGGAGGTGCTTCACCGTGTTCTTGGCGTAGCTCACCCCGAACGAGAAGGGGAACCCGTAGCGGGCCTTGAGCTCGGCCAACTTGTCGGCGATCTCGACGTCGCGCCGGAAGATGCCGAAGTTCGAGTCGGCCGGGCCGATGGCGTGCGCCCCATTGGCCGCGCACCACTCCATCTCGGCGTACACCCGGTCGAGGTCGAACTTGCGGATGCGGCTCATGGTGGCCGAGCCCCAGTCGCAGAACGTGCAACCGTAGGGGCATCCCCGGTTGGTCTCGATGGTGACGTGGGCGCCCGGGACCTCTCCGTACGCATCGAACAGTCCCATGAGGAACGGCGAGGGGATGGTGTCGAGTTCGGCGATGCGCTCGCGGTCGCTGGTCGTGGCCATGCCGTCGCCGTCGCGGTAGTAGACGCCGGGGACGTCGGCCAGCACGCCGAGATCGGGTCGCTCGTCCCCGATGACCGGAACCAGGGCCTCGAGCACCTCGGCGCAGCTCAGCTCACCCTCACCGCGCACGATGATGTCGACCGACGGATGATTGGCCAGATAGGAGCGGGCGTCGGCCTCGTACTTGGGGGTGTCGGGTCCGCCGTGGATGGTGATGCTGTCGGGGCTGAGACGCTTGACCTCGTCGGACACCTCCATGCACTGCTCGTGGGACCAGAGGTAGTTGGAGAACAGGTACACGGCCGGGTGCTCCGTGAGCGCCGGGATCCGCCGGTGGTCGAACACGAACTCGGGCCGGAAGTCGTAGGTCTCCTCGAGGATCGAGTCCTTGAACCGCATGGCGTACGCCATCATCAGACCCAGGGCCAACGGGGGCGAGCGGTCGAACGTGACCGGCACCACCTTGGCGCGTCGCACACCCGTGCGCTTCTCGCGGGCGGCCTCGGCCTCGTCGCGCTCGCCAGCCCGGCGAGCGAACACCTCGAGCAGCCGGGGATCACCCACTTGATGGGCTTCGTCATTGCTGGCTTCGGCCACCACGGCGAGCTCGGGATCCGATGTGGCCAGCGCACCGCAGAAACGCAGGCGGGCAACCAACGACTCCCAAGCGGAGTCGTCGGGCGCGTGGGCGCCGGCCCGGTCGCGGAGTCGGCTGCTGGCCTGCTCGATGGTGGTCGGGATGGTGAGGCCGGCGATGGCCAGCACCTCCGCTGGACCGAAGCGGCCCCGGACGCGGCCGTCGTGATCGACGTACTCGTAGCGCCCGCCGTACGGACGCAGCACCAGCGGTGTTCGCACCCGCAGCTCGGCCCGCGGATCCTCGGCGATCGTCACCGAGGCGGCTTCGGGATGGTCGTTCACGCTGCCCCGGCGCGGGGTGGCCGTGGTGGCCAACTGGCCGCGTCGCCCGAGGCGCTGGAACAACAGCCCGACGTCGGCGTCGATGTCGGGGTACCGCTCGGCCATGAGCGCCACCAGCTCCTGGCGGTCGGGCGGGTCGTCCGCGGCCAGCTCGGCGATCACCGACAGCTCGACGAGCCCGAGATCGAGGTTGGCCGCGCCGTACCGCTGGGGCAGGTCGATCACTCCGAACTCGTCGATCGACAACACGACATCGGGACCCAACTGGGGTGCCGGTGTGGTGGATCCGTCGGTAGTCACTGAGGCGAGCTCCTGTTGGGTGGTCGCGGTCGGCGAGCCGGTGGGCGCCTCACCCGGTGATCGGATTGGTCAGACGGCGCGGCCGCGCCTGATCATGGCCGAGGGTAGCGGGCCGGGTGGCGATTTGGCCAGTACTCGCCGTGGCCAGCGCAACACCCCACGTGCTTTGTGACCGCCAGGATGCGACGCAGAGTGGTCGACGGAATCCGCTCCGCGGCGCGGGGATCGGTTCTGGGGTGATGGTGCGCCGGGAGGCTCAGCGGGGAATGTCCCGAAAGGGAATGCCCTTGTCCAACCGGGGCTCCTGGGGCAGACCCAGCACGTTCTCGCCGACGATGTTGCGCTGGACCTGGTCGGTGCCCCCGCCGATGCGACTCATCCACTGGCCGAGGAACGAGTAGTTCTGCCAGAACCCTCGCATGTGGGCGTCGTCGCCGATGAGCGTGGCGGCCGCGCCCATCATGGCCATGGTGAGGTCGGCCTCGGCTGCGAGTCGGCGCGACGCCGCCAGCTTCAACACCGAGCTCTCAGGGCCGGGTGGCTCACCCCGCCCGGCTGCGGTCTGGGCCCGATAGCCGAGGAAGCGGATGGTCTCGTGCATCGAATAGACGGCCATGAGCCGGTCGCGAACGGTGGCATCCTCGAGCACGTCGAAGTGGCGAGCCAGGGCCACCAGATCCTCGATGGTGGTGTGCTTGGCCGTCCCGATGCCCGTGCGCTCGTTGGCCAGCGTGGTGAGGATCGGACCCCAACCGCCATTGATGTCGCCCACCACGTTGTCGACCGGTACCCGAACGTCGGTGAGGAAGACCTCGTTGAAGTGGGCGGCTCCGGTGATCTGGGTGAGCGGCCGGATCTCCACGCCGGCGCTGGCCATGTCGACCAACAGGTAGGTGATGCCGCGGTGCTTGGGCGCATCGATGTCGGTGCGAACCAGCAGCATCCCCCATTGGGCGTGCTGAGCGCTCGACGTCCACACCTTCTGACCGTTCACCACGAACTCGTCGCCGTCGCGCATCGCCATGGTCCGCAGTCCGGCCAGATCCGACCCTGCCTCGGGCTCGGAGAACAGCTGGCACCAGATGTGCTCGCCGGTCAGCATGGGATCGAGATGGAAGGCCTTCTGTTCGTCGGTCCCCAGCGCAATGATCGTCGGACCGGCCATGCCGATGCTCTGGGCGAACATCCCGGCGGCCACGTCGTAGCGGGCCTCTTCCTCGTGGAAGACGCGATTGTGCATCGGCGTCAGCCCCCGACCACCGTACTGCTCGGGCCACGTGAGCCCGGCCCAGCCGGCGTCGTACTTGGTGCGCTGCCACTTCTTGGCCGCCACCACGTGCTCGTCGTCCTCGTCCTCGGTGGGAGGGCTGGCCCAATAGCTCTGCGACCAGTCGATCTGGTCCGGCTTGCGCTCGGCGTGCTGATCGAGGAACGCCCGGCACTCGAGTCGGAAGGCCGCCTCCTCGGGCGAATCGTCGAAGTTCATGCGCCGAAGACCGGTGCCGGCTCGGGCGCGGCCTGGATGGAGCGGTGGGCCAGATCCGCCACCTCGGCCACCGTCATCGCCCGCTCACCCACCGACTCGACCGGGCCGTGTTGCCAACCGTCGCACACATTGAGCTGGCCACCGGTGCACTCGAAGACCCGCCCGGTGATGTCACAGCCGTCGCTTCCCATCCACACCACCAGGGGCGACACGTTCTCGGGCGCCTTCTCGTCCCACCCGTCGGGGGCCTCCTCGTCGTAGAACACCCCGGCGGTCATGCGTGTGCGGGCGTCGGGTGCGACGGCATTCACGTGCACGCCATAGCGTCCCCATTCGGCGGCCTGCTGGATCGTGAGCAGGGCGATTCCCGCCTTGGCTGTCGCGTAGTTGCCCTGGCCGATGCTGCCCATGAGGCCCGCGCCGGAACTGGTGTTCACCAGACGGGCCCGTACCTCCTCACCGGCCTTGGCCCGATCGCGCCAGTGCACGATGGCGTGGCGAGCGGGCGCGAAGTGCCCCTTGAGATGGACCCGGGTGACCAGGTCCCATTCCTCCTCGCTCATGTTGGCCAGCATGCGATCTCGCAGGAAGCCGGCATTGCACACCAACGTGTCCAGGCGTCCGAACGTGTCGACGGCTTGGGCCACCATCGCCTCGGCTTGGTCCCAGTCGGAGACATCGGCGGCGTTGGCCACTGCCCGGCCCCCGGCGGCGACGATCTCGGCCACCACCTCGTTGGCCGCGTCGGATGTCCCCGCCGTGCCGTCGCGCTCGACGCCCAGATCATTGACGACCACCTCGGCCCCCTCGGCGGCGAAGGCGAGGGCATGGGCCCGACCCAGTCCACGTGCGGCTCCTGTGACGATGACGACGCGTCCGTCGCATGCTCCCATCCGTGTGCTCCTTGGTGACGGTCGACTCAGCCGAGCTCGGGTTCGAGGTCCGCCGAGACGATCCACATGGCGAAATACTGGGCCGCGCCGCCGTACGCGTGCCCGAGGGCCAGGCGGGCCCCTTCGACTTGATAGTCGCCAGCGGTGCCCCGCACCTGATTGGCCGCCTCGAGACAACGAATCATGCCCGAGGCGCCGATGGGGTTGGAGGACAACACGCCACCCGAGCAGTTGACGGGGAAGTCTCCATCGAGCGCCGTGGCGCCCTCGTCGGTCATCTTCCAGCCGTCGCCGACGTCGGCGATGAGGTGCCCCTCGAGCCACATGGGCTCGTACCAGCTGAAGGGCACGTACAGCTCGGCGCAGTCGATCTGACGGCGAGGGTCGGTGATGCCCACCTTGCGATACAGGGCCTCGGCACATTCGACTCCCGCCTGTGGACGCACGGTGTCGCGCCCCGGGAAGCTGGAGAACTCGGTCCGCTTGGCGTGGCCCAACACCCATGCCGGCGGATGGGGGGACCGGTCCACCAGATCACGCGACGTCAGCACCATGGCCGCCGCGCCGTCGGAGGACGGACAGGACTCGAGGAAGTGCAACGGGTCCCACAACATGGGCGATTCCCGTACCTTCTCGATGCTGATGTCCTCGATGTGGAGATGGGCGTGCGGGTTGCGGAGGGCGTTCTGACGATCCTTCACCGCCACCGTCCACCCGATGTGCTCGGGGGCCTGCGATCGACGGATGTACTCGCGGATCCAGGGGGCGAAGGTGCCACCCGCTCCCTGACCGCCGGACTTGCCGCCCGAGAGGGCCCAGGTGGCGTTGCCCTCGGACTGCTTCTCGTACGTGACGGTGAGCACGGTGTCGTAACGCCCACTCTCCACCAACACGGCGGCCGAGATGGCGGTGGACGCGCCCACCGACCCGGCCGTGTGGACGCGGTGGATGGGTTTGCCCACCGCCCCGAGCGCGTCACACAGCGACAGCTCCGGCATGATCACGCCCTCGAGGGCATCGGGCGCCTTGCCGATGACCACCGCATCGATGTCGGCGAATGTGAGGTTGGCGTCATCGAGCGCGTCGAGGGCGGCGATGCGGACGAGACCGTCGAGGCTCACCTCGAGGCGCCGCTTGTAGTCGGTTTGGCCGATTCCCACGACCGCGCACGGGCGAGCCATCAGCCGTCTCCTTCCAACAGGCAGAGCAGATTCTGCTGCAGCGCGGCGCCGCTGGAGGCGTGGCCCACGCCGCGGTCGGCCGTTCCGTCGGCGATTCGGCGGGCCACCTCGATGATGCGGACCAGGCCGGTGGACATGACCGGGTCACCACACAAGGGCCCGCCCGAGGGGTTGACCGTGGTGGCGTCATCGAGACCGAGCGCCCGGCGCAGGATGATCTCCTCGTGGCTGTGCGTCACGTGCAGTTCTGCCACCGTGACCGGCGCGCCGGTCACGGCCAGCCGCTCGGCAGCCAGTCGCGTCGAGGGCGAATCGGTGAGGTCTCGGAGTCCGGGGTGGTGTGACTCGATGCGATGGTCGATGCCCCTGATCCACACGGGCCGGTCGCACAGCTGCCGGGCCCGATCACCCCTGGCGATGAGCACGCCGGCCGCTCCGTCGACCTTGGGTGAGACATCGTGTCGGCGCAACGGAGAGCAGAAGTAGGGTTCACCCAGCAGGGTCGATGCCGTTGCTCCGGCGTCTCCCCTGGTGGCGTTGGGGTTCGTCGCGCCGGCGACCAGGCTGCGTGCGGCCACGTCGGCGAAGTCGGTCTCGGTGGCCAGTCCGGCCTCGACCAGGGCCCGGGCCTGGATGCCGGCGTAGGACACGGGATCGAAGCCGAGGGGGGCGGTCACGTACGGGTCACCCTGGAGGGGGAACACCTGCCGGGCATCGGTGGGTGAGGACTTGCCCGAGCCCAGCACCAACGCGATGTCGATGTCGCCCAACTGGAGTCGGAGCCACGCCTCGAACAGCGCCCACGCTCCGTCCATCTCGACATGGCTCTCGTACACCGGTGGCCACGCCCCCACTCCGTCGACGTTCGCGACGAAGGCGAACGGCATCCCCGACAGGTAGTCGCAGCTGCCGGCGATGGTGAAGTCGACGTCGGACCGATCGAGACCGGCACCCTCCAACAGCTGGTTGACCACGGTCATGAGCAACGTGGGCTCGGTGTTGTCGTATCGCTCGTAGGCGGGCGTCTGGGCCATGCCGATGATGGCGATGTCGTCGGACCCGGACATCAGAAGTTGTGCTCCTTCAACAGCTCGGGATCCACATCGGGCTCCCCGGTGGGCTCCCAGCGGTCGAACACGGTCTCGGGGATGGCCCCCCAACGGTTGCTGACGTCACCCAGCTCGCGCTCGGCGGCCGGTCGCCAGATGCATCGCACACGCAGCCCGACACGGAACTCCTCCGCCGGCACGTCCCTGATGTCGATGCCCGAGACCGGTGAGTCGCTGCCGTCGAGCAGGATCGAGCAGCGGAGGTAGGGCTCGGTCTCCTCCTGGCCGTAGTACTGCACGGGCGTGATCTCGGTGAAGGAGGTGACGGTGCCCACATCGGCCACATCGACGTCGTCGGCTTCGGTCATCGGCACCCGGTTGAGTGGGTCGTAGCCCCGGCTCGGGACGTACACCTTGCCGTCGGCGGGGCTGCGTTGGCCGAGGAACCGCCCCTGGAGCAACGCGTCGTAGTACCGCGCCCGGAACGGGTGGATGTCCTCTCGCATGCGAACAGCGATGAAGTGCTCGGTGATGGTGACGGGCTCCTCGCCGGGCTCGATCGCCTGGTCGACGGCATCGCCCTCGGCCACGAAGTACACATCGGTGATGGCGCCGTGGCGCTCGTCGCGGAACTGCGCCTGCACCCGCATGCCGGTGGCCATGGTGTCGATCGATCCGGTGTCGATGGCATGGACCAGCGCGGTGTCGGCCCCGTCGAGGCGGATCAACGCGAAGGCGAAAGGGTGCGCGAAGGGGTGCTTCTCGGTTGGCTCGGCCACCCATGTCCAGCCTTCGACGACGCCGCCCGGTCCGACCTCGACGAAGTCGGGGATGAGCTCGTCCCCCGTTTCGGGGTCGAACTCCAGTGGCGGACACAGAACCCGGTCACCACAACGAACCCCGAGCACCCGGCCATCTCGGAGCGCGGTGAGGAAGGGACCCAGGACCGGACCGGTGGTCCGGGTGTAGGGGTAGGCAAGGGTCGAATCGACGGACAGGTTCTCACCCATTCGGCGAAGTAGAACACATTCCATTTTGCCC
>JAOUEE010000351.1 GCA_029858875.1 Acidimicrobiia bacterium | reverse complement strand
CCGGCAAAAGGCCCGGTCCCCGATGGTGCCTCGGGCAAGCGCTCCCGCAGGCGCTCGGGTCGGGTCAGAGCGACGAGCCGACGAGCTTCTCGCCCGCCTCGTGCACCACGCTGCACAGCACCCGCTGGTCGCCGCCGCGCCACACCGACGCGGACGGGACGCTGACACCGATGTTCTCCGCTCCCTCCAGCGCGACCTGCTCGCGCACACGGTCCGCACACAGCACGGTGGCTTCGGAGCGCAGGTCGGGTAGTTCGGGGTAGGCCCGGGCGGGCGGGGTCAGCTCGACGATTGCGGCCGCCTGGGCGTCGTGGGGACCGGCACAGGGAACCACCTGCACGGTGTCGAGCCAGAGGCCGGGATCGGCGTTGAAGCACGCACCCACCGTCAGGTCCGGGGCGGCCGGGAACAGGGCGTCGGACTGCTCGGTCCCACCGCCGACGACGCCCACGGCCCACCACAGCAACGCGAGGACCGCCACGACGGAGAGCAGGTAGACGACACGCAGCCAGCGGGGAACGTAGCGATCGAAGCGCTGACCACCCCGGAAGTGGCGGCCCCACCAGCTCGTGGTGTGGACCTCGGGGAGATCCTCGCCCGCCGCCCGGCGCGTCCGCTGCCCGGCGGGCGGCTGCCCGGCGGGCGTCTCGGTCGACGCCGGCTCGATGGGCATCGGTTTCGGGACGACCGGGGCCAGAATCGGCGGAGTCGGCATGGCCTGGACGACAGCCGGATGCGCCGCCGCCGCCGTTTCGGAGGCCAGCGCCTCTTCGGGATCGATCTCGCCGCGGGCGATGCCCCGCAGCAGCGCTGCGCCGACCGCGTTCAGCGGTGAGCTCGCGTCGACCGCCGGGACACCGAACATGTGACACATGTCGAGGGTGTCGTCGACGCCGAGGCCGAACTCGGCAGCAAGCGCCGCGACGGTGGTCTCCGAAGTCCCGATGTGTTGCACCTCGTCCCCGTCGGCACGCTCAGCGGAGTAATGAGCGCCGACCTCGTCGGTCAGGAGGGCAGGCGCCGCTCAGGATGCATCGAGTCGCTCGGGCAGCCGCTGAGCGGCCGCCAGCATGGGGTCGCAGTCGACACGCGTCGAGCCTCGGAGCGCTTCGGCCGGCCATTCGACTCGCAGCTCCATCGGACCACCTGGGGGCAGCGGGTGGATCCACCAGTCGGAGGTGATGACGTGGTGATCGCCCCGACGCCGATCGTTGAGGGAGATCTGCTCCGTGCGGCTGCCGACGTTCACCATCACGGGCCGGGTGGGGACGTCCTGGGTCCACCGGGGCCAGAGCTCCAGGTTGGACAGGCGAGACCCGTCGCTGAAGACCACCTCGATGCGGACCAACTCGGGACCGGTGTTGGTCAGCGGCGGTTGGCCGGGAACCAGCACCTCCTCGGGTTGCAGCACCGGTGGCAGAAGCCAGGGACGCAGCGATTCGATGCCGAGCGTCAGCCCGAAGCCTTCCTCGGTGACGGCCAGCGTGCGCAGCGTCAGGGTGGCCGACTCGCTGGCCGCCACGTCGAGGGCAACACCCTCCCCGAACGCCATGGTCTCCATGGGTGCCTCGGGACGCGGACCCCACCAGGGCCGGTGGGCGACGTCACGGCGATCGAGCGCGTCGAGCAACTCGTCGAGTTGCTCGGGCTCGAGATGGCGGGTGCCGTAGGCCACCAGGCGTCGGAGCTCGGCCGGCCGCACTCCCAGATCTCGCAAGACCTGGCAGGCCCCCGATGCCTCGTCCTCACACAACCCGTGCAGCAGTTCGAACACGCCGGTCGGCCCGGTGCCGTCGGCCCGAGGGGTCGACAGCGCTCGCTGAGCACGAGCGGTGAGCGGGGGCGGCCCCGGACCGTCGTGATCGAGGCTGAAGCGGTGCTGGCGCAGCTTGTGGATGCCGCGCTCCAGGCGAAGGGGGTCCAGGGCGAACAGCCCGGCCAGCTCGGCGACATCACCGCGGGCGGTGGCCATCGCGCCGTAGAGCAGGTACTCGGTGCCGCACTGGTCGTCACCGATGGCGCCGGACGTCTCGAGGGCCACGGCGAGGGCGCGTTGGGCTTCGTCATCCAGATCGAAATCGTGCGCGCGGTGCGGTTCGTCCATCGGTTTCAGCGTAGGTCTCCGGTGTCGGGCGGCTCTTGAGTCATTCGGCCCGATTGCCCGTCGACCCAAGCAATCACCTGGTTCCGGCTGGTGGCGCCGGCGGGCGGGCGGTTCGCGTCAGAGGACGGCGGGCACCGGCACCGTGGTCACGAGGATGGCGCCCGAGCCCGTGCCGGCGACCTCGTCAGGGGTGGCGCCCGCCGCGGTGAGGACGTACAGCTGATCCCCGGCGGGGCCTCCGAGTGCACAGGCGAACGTCCCCGCCCCCGTGGGCAGGGTGTGGGTGACCTCACCCCCCTCCCTGACCCGGATCACCTGTCGGCCGGCGGCGTCGGCGAACCAGATCGCCCCCTCGGCGTCGGCCGCACATCCGTCCGGGGCCGTCCCCGGGACTTCGGCCCACACCCGCCGATCGTGCAGGGTGCCGTCATCGGCGATGGTGAACGCCGAGTAACGACCGGCGAACGTCTCACCCACGATCAGGGTCGATCCGTCCGGCGTGATCACCGAGCCATTGGCGAACCACAGGTCATCGGCCGCAGCTTCGACCGTGCCGTCGGGTCGCACCAGGGCCAGCGTGGCCGGGGTGAACGCGTCCATGCCCCCAGCGTGGAGATCGAAACCGAAGTTGCCCACGTACGCCGTGCCGTCGGCCGCCACGACCATGTCGTTGCAGTGGTACTCGGCCACCTTCGACAGGTCGGCGTGCTCGACCAGGGCCCCGTCGTGCTCCCGGCGCAGCACCCGACGATCGAGCATCGAGACCATCAGCAGGCGGTCGTCGGGAAGCCACCCCAGCCCCGACGGTTGATTCTCCACCTGGACCACCACCTCACGCCGACCGGTGTCGTCCACCCGATACACGGAGTGCTGGTAGAAGTCGGAGTACCACAGGGCACCGTCGTGCCACCGCGGGCCCTCACCGAAGTCCACCCCGTCGACGAAGATCTCGAACTCGGACACGTCATTCTCCCTGCTCGGCTCGACCACCACCGATCCTGACATCCACGAGCGGCACCGACCAGGCCGCACCCGGGGCTTGCGTTCCCCGGTCGGGCTTCGCCACTCTGGAGCGCGACTCGCTCCCGGGTCCGACCTCCGCCTGTGGTATTCAACTCCCTCACCTTCGCCGTCTTCTTCGTCGTCTTCTTCGTGGCGTACTGGGGGCTCCCCGCGAGAAGGCGCACGGTCCTGTTGCTGGTCGGGTCCTACATCTTCTACGGCTGGTGGGACTGGCGCTTCCTCAGCCTGATCGCCGTCTCCACCCTCGTCGACTACTCGATCGGGCTGGCCATGGCGGCCAACGACCACGACGAACGGGTCCGACGGCGACTGCTGCTGACGAGCCTGGTGGTCAACCTGGGCATCCTCGGTCTCTTCAAGTACGCCAACTTCTTCGTCGACGGCTTCCGCGACGTCATGGGGGCATTCGGCTACGACGCCAGCGACGACGCCGTCATCGACGTGCTGTTGCCCGTGGGCATCAGCTTCTACACGTTCCAGACGCTCTCGTACACCTTCGACGTGTACCGACGCCGCATCGAACCGCGCCGCAACCTGCTGATCTTCGCCACCTACGTGGCGTACTTCCCCCAACTGGTCGCCGGACCCATCGAACGGGCCCAGAACCTGCTCCCGCGCATCGAGAACATCGATCGGCCCTTCCCCAAGAGCCGCCAGATCGAGTCCGGGCTGGGGCTCATCGTGCTGGGGTTGCTGCGCAAGGTGGTCCTCGCCGATGGCGCGGGTCGAGTGGCCAACGCCGTGTTCGACGATCCCGGGGGGTTCTCGTGGATCATG
>JAOUEE010000374.1 GCA_029858875.1 Acidimicrobiia bacterium | reverse complement strand
GGCATTGGCCCCGCAGGCGAACTCGGGCAGGCGCGGGTGCCAACGAGGATCGAAGTCCACTGGGAAGTCGAAGTCGACCCGGCGGGGTCGGAGCTCGGCGGTGCCCATCGGACTCCATCGGATGGCTCGAGCCGAAACCAAGGGCGGGGGCCGTCGAGGATCTCAAGAGACCAGTGGTTCAGAGGAGAGGGGTTAAGGTACGCCCATGGCGCCCCGTGACCAGCGGGCACGAGTTCTGCCTCGGGTTCTGGGTCTTCTACTCACTGCGATCACGCTGTATCTGGTCTTCCCGAGCGTGGTCGAGGTCCTGTCCTCGTGGGACGAGGTGCTGCGCCTCCAGCCGCTGTGGTTGGTGGTGGTGTTCGGTTGTCAAGTGGCCAGCTTCGCCTGCTTGTGGGCGCTGCAACGGATGGTGCTGCGCACCACCGCCTGGGTCCCCATCATCACCACTCAGTTGGCCGGGAACGCGGCCAGTCGGGTGATTCCCGGTGGTGCGGCGGCCGGCACCACCGTGCAGTACCGGATGTTGCGCACGGCCGGCATCGGTACCGCCAATGCGGCGTCGGGACTCGCCGCGGCCGGCCTGCTCCAGATCGGCATCATCTGTGCACTGCCACTGGTGGCACTGCCCGCGGTACTACTCGGGGCACCGGCACCCCAAGCCCTCCTCAACGCCACCTGGTTGGGGGCGGGCCTGTTCGTCCTGGTGGCACTGCTGGTGGTGTGGATGGTCCGCCACGAACGGCCTCTGCGCATGCTCGGGGTGACGATCGACCGGATCCGGTCCCGCTTCGGACGCAGGGTCAATCAGGAGGACCTGGCCGACCGGCTGCTCATCGAGCGCGATCTGATTCGCCGCGAGCTGGGGTCGCAGTGGGGCAAGACACTCGCCCTCGCCATTGGCCGGGCGATGTTCGACTACCTGACTCTGCTGACGGCACTGGCCGCGTTCCACGTCGACGCCCGAGCCTCGCTGGTGCTGCTGGTGTACGCCAGCGCGGCGTTGTTGGCCATGGTGCCGCTCACTCCTGGTGGGTTGGGGTTCGTCGAAGCCGGTCTCACCGGCACGCTCGCCCTGGCCGGTGCTTCACCGGCCGAGTCGGTGAGCGTCGCCCTGCTCTACCGCCTGGCCTCGTTCTGGTTGCCGATCCCGGCCGGAATGGTCGCCGCCGGCATCCATCGGTACCTTTACCGAGCCGTTCCGGTCGAGTGAGCCCGCCATGAGCTGGGCCGTGAGCGTGAAGGGCCTCATCGGGTGGGGCGGGGAGGTCGTGCTGCTCCGCAACGAGCGCAACGAGTGGGAACTACCCGGTGGCCAGCCCGACGCGACCGATCCGACCCCCGAAGCCGCGTTGGGTCGGGAACTGGACGAGGAACTGGGCCTCGATGCCCAGGTGGGGCCACTGCTGAGCGCCTACCGCTACGACCCCGTGCCGCACCGACCCGTGCTCATCCTCGTTTACCGCTGCTGGGCCGACCGCCCGGCCGCCTTGTGGCACAGCGATGAACATGGCGCCGTGGGCCTGTTCGGGCCGTCGGCCATCGACTCGATCACCCTGCCCGACGGCTACCGAAAAGCCATCGAGCTCTTCACCTGATGATGATGTCAGAATCGAGGAAGCGGGTGGGGCCGCTGCTAGCATGCTCCGTCGGCCCGATCGCCTCCATCCCTCGAGGAAAGCCATGTCTCGCGTCTGCCAGGTAACCGGAAAGAAGCCCTGGTTCGGTAAGCAGCTCTCGCACTCCCATCGTCGAACCAACCGCCGGTGGGATCCGAACATCCAGAAGAAGCGCTTCTTCATCCCCAGCGAGAAGCGCTGGGTGACGCTCACGGTCAGTGCCCGGGGCATCAAGACCATCGACAAGCGCGGCATCGAGAGCGTCATCGCCGAGATGCGCCGCAACGGCCAGAAGATCTGACCGGCACCCCGCAGCCGGTGGTGTGGGGAACGAGCCGAGGGCCGATCGCCTGATCCATCCGCCACCATCGCGGCTACGCTGCGGGCGAACTCGCCAGAAGGAGAACCATGGCCATCGAACTGCCCGCCCTTCCGTACGCGGACAACGCTCTCGACCCGCACATCTCGGATCGCACCATCAGCTTCCACTACGGCAAGCACCATGCGGCGTACGTCAACAACCTCAACGGATTGATCGAGGGCACCGAGCATGCCGATGCCTCCCTCGAGGCCATCATCGCGGCGGCCGGACCTGGTGGGCTGTTCAACAATGCGGCCCAGGTGTGGAATCACACCTTCTACTGGAACAGCATGAGTCCGGACGGTGGCGGTGACCCATCGGGTGACCTGGCCGCGGCGATCGACGCCAGTTTCGGGGGCGCCGACTCGTTCAAGGAGCAGTTCGCAGCCAGCGCCAAGGGCAACTTCGGCTCGGGTTGGACGTGGCTGGTCAAGGAAGGTGACGGCCTCGCCATCTTCAACACCGACGACGCCGACACGCCCCTCAAGCACGGCAAGACGGCCCTGCTCACCATCGATGTCTGGGAGCACGCGTACTACCTCGACTACCAGAACGCTCGACCGGCCTACGTCGAGACCTTCGTGGAGAAGCTGCTCAACTGGGAGTTCGTCGCCCAGAACTTCGCCGCCTGAGCGCCGAATCCTCGTGGCCCACAACCCGCCGGGCGTCCTCACCGACGTCGTCGACGGCGTCGGCATCGTCACCCTGAACCGGCCCGAAGTCCGCAACGCGCTGAACGCCGAGCTGCGGGCCGGCGTGCCCCGCGCCCTGCTGGACTTCGATGGCCGTGACGATGTCCATGCCATGGTGCTCACCGGCGCCGATCCGGCGTTCAGCGCCGGCATCGATCTCAAGGAGCTGAGCTTCGGTGTGGACGGGGGATCGGCGCAGCCGACGATGCACCAGGGTCCGTTTCCGCCGCTGACCAAGCCACTGATCGGCGCGGTGAACGGTGTGGCCGTGACCGGCGGGTTCGAGTACGCGCTGGGGTGCGATTTCCTGATCGCGTCCGAACGAGCCCGCTTCGCCGATACCCACGGCCGGGTGGGGGTGATGCCCGGTTGGGGTCTGACCGTGCACCTGGCCGAGGCGGTGGGCGTGCGTCGGGCCCGCCAGCTGAGCTTCACCGGCGACTACCTCGATCCGGAAACGGCACTCCTGTGGGGCCTGGTCAACGAGGTCGTGGCCCACGACGACCTGCTGCCCCGAGCCATCCAGATCGGGCGAACCATCGGTGAGCTCGTTCCTGGAGCGGCCGCCAACCTGAAGGCCACGTACCGCGAAGTGCTCGATCATCCGCCCGGAGAGGCATGGGCCATCGAGGTGGCGCGCAGCAACGCGTGGTTGGCGTCGGACTACGACCGCGATCGCCTGGCGGCCACCCGCGAGCAGATCCAACGCCGGGGCCGGGACCAGATCTGATCATCGGCCCGGTTGCCGGTGCCGGGACGCAGGTGTCACCGTGGACCGGTGAACATCGACGGCGAGCCCTATCGGACGATCTGGCGCGACCCCGACCGGCCCGAGGTCGTGCAGCTCATCGACCAGCGACTGCTGCCCTTCGAGTTCTCAGTGGTCGATGTCACCGGGTCGGCCCAGATGGCGCAGGTGATTGC
>JAOUEE010000373.1 GCA_029858875.1 Acidimicrobiia bacterium | reverse complement strand
CCCAGCGGCTCGATGGCGGTGATGGCGGCGCCGATCTCGGTGCCGGGCAGCATGCGTCCGGTGAGCTCGATGGTGACCTGGGTCTGGATCGGGATCTCTCGACCCGCGGCGGCCATGGCCCGCTTGCAGCCGTTCATGGCCGCTTTCACGCCGAGGAGGTCGAACATGGTCTCGACCACGAACAGGTCGACCCCACCGGCCAGCAGCGCCCGGGCCTGCTGCTCGTAGGCGTCGCGCAGGTCCACGTAGGAGATCTGTCCGAGCGAGGCGAACTTGGTGCCCGGCCCGATGGACCCGGCGACCCAACGGGGTCGATCGGGGGTGCTGTGGCCGCTGGCCACGTCGCGGGCGATCTTGGCCGCGGCCAGGTTGATCTCGTCGGCCCGATCGGCGATGTCGTACTCGCCCAGCGGCACGGAGAAGGCGCCGAAGGTGGCCGTCTCGATCACATCGACCCCGGCGGCCAGATAGGCATCGTGCATGCCGGTGATGACGTCGGGCCGGGTCACCACGAGCAGTTCGTTGCAGCCCTCCAGGTCGGGGCCGCCGAAGTCGTCGGCGTGCAGGTGCTGCTCTTGCACATAGGTGCCGAAGGCGCCGTCGAACACCACGACTCGTTCACGGATTGCCTGGGTGTAGGCCGTCACCAGCGTTCCTCTCGAGGATCTGCGGAAAAGAAACCACCCGGGCGATCGTGCAGTCGCTCACCGGGGGGTTCGGGGGTGATCGGTCGCCGCTCGTCTGAGCAGGGGCCAGGTTCGACCAGGGTACCGAGCCCAGCCCGTCCCGCCAAGGCGATTCGTCGCCTGCTACACGATGCTGCGCAGCACCAGAGCCACCGCCGATACGGCCAACAGGCCCAGCACCGCGTTGTCGAAGCCCCGCCCCGACAGTCGACCCCGCATCCGGGTGCCCACCGGAATCAGCCCGATGGCGGGAATGGTGGCGGCCAGTGTGGCCGCGGCGCGTCCTCGGTCGAACTGGCCGTCGCCGGTCAGGATCACCAGCTGGGCCAGCCCGCTGAACAGGAACATCGACGTCACCGACAACACATGGGCGTCGCGGGGCAGCCGGTAGCTGTGGATCCACGAACCCACGACCGGTCCCGACACGCCGATGGCGCCCTGGAACACCCCGGCCGCCAGCCCGACCGGCGGGGCGAACTGTCGGGATCGGGCCGGCGACAGCACCAGGTCGGGGGACCGCAGGCGTATGGCGATGTACACCAGCACCGCGACGGCCAGGGCGATGGTCAGGGCCCGCTCGGGCAGGCTCACGAGCAGGAACGTACCGGCCACCGCGCCCACGATGCTGGTGGGGATGAGGATCGGCAGGTCCCGGGTGCGGGGCCAGGCCGACCGCTCGTGGAAGGCGAGCAGGGCGTTGGCGGCGGCGTTGGGGAAGGCGATCACCACCACGGCCGTCTCGACCGACACGAACAGACTGATGACCGGAATGGCCACCAACGGGAAGCCCATGCCCGTGATCGCCTTCACCAGCGCCCCGGCCATCACGGCCAGCAGGATCACGATCACTTCGGCCGGGGTCACGGACACGATGTTCACCGGTCGTGATCCCCACCGCCAACCGCGCCCGAGCGGATGGTCTCGCTGGCGCTCGCCCATCGGCTCGGGCTGGTTTTGTTCCGCTCTTGTTCGCTGCGCTCACGGGCCGCTCGGGCCCCGGCCGGTGCGGATGGTCTCGCTGGCGCTCGCCCATCCGCTCGGCCTCTAGGGTGACGCCATGACGATCTCGATGGCCGTATCCCGATCCCGACCCGCTGCTGCCGACATCGATGCCTACGGGCTGTTCGTCGATGGCGGGGTCCCCGATGTGCTCGACCCCGACGTGCTCGAAGCGATGCGGTTCGAGCCCAAGGCCGGGGCGGCCGCGCAGCTGGTCGATCGCCAGGGCCGGTTGGCTCTGGTGGTCGGTCTGGGCTCTCCCGACGAACTGGATGCCGACGGTGTGCGCAAGGCCGGCGTGGTCGTGGCTCGACGGGCGGCCAAGCACGGTCATGTGGCGTCTCACGTGCTCCAGGACCTGCCCGAGGGCCTCGATGCCGAGGTGGCGGCCCAGGCGCTGGCCGAGGGCCTCGGTCTGGGCGCCTATCAGTACCTCCAGCAAAAGAGCGACCCCGACGAACCCACGCTCAAGAAGGTGACCCATGTCGGCTCGGCCGGCCCCCGCGTGAAGGCGGCCGTCGAGCGGGGACGGGTGCTGGCCGATGCCGTGGCCTGGGCTCGTGACCTGGTCAACGAGCCGGGCGGATCGCTGACCCCACCCAGCTTCGCCCGGGCCGCCGGCCGGATGGCCCGACGGGTGGGCCTGAAGGTCAAGATCATGGATGCCAAGGCCATCGAAGCGGCCAAGCTGGGAGGCCTGCTGGGGGTCAACCGGGGGTCGAAGCAGCCGCCCCGCCTGGTGCAGCTCACCTACGAGCCGGCCGACAAGCCCCGGGGGACGCTGGCCCTGGTGGGCAAGGGGATCACCTTCGATGCCGGCGGTCTGTCGATCAAGACCGGCGCCGGCATGATGACCATGAAGTGCGACATGGGCGGTGGCGCCGCCGTGCTCGGGGCCATGTCGGCCATCGGGCAGCTCGCGCCCCCGGTGCGGGTCGTGGCCTACGTGCCCATGACCGACAACATGCTGGGGGACGACGCCACCCGCCCCGGCGATGTGCTCACCATCCGCAACGGCAAGACGGTCGAGGTGCTCAACACCGATGCCGAGGGTCGGCTGATCCTGGCCGATGCGCTGTCTCTGGCGTCGGAGGCCGAGCCCGACGCCATCGTCGACCTGGCCACGCTCACCGGGGCGTGCATGGTGGCCCTGGGGCCACAGATCGCCGGGCTGATGGGCAACCACGACGGCTGGCGCGATCAGCTGCTGGCAGCCAGTGATCGGTCGGGCGAGCGGGTGTGGTCGCTGCCCCTACCCGCCGACTACCGCGAGCTGCTCGATTCCACCGTCGCCGACCTGAAGAACATCGGCGGACCCCACGGCGGGGCGTTGACCGCCGGTCTGTTCCTGAAGGAGTTCGTGGCCGACGACATCCCCTGGGCCCACCTCGACATCGCCGGGCCGGCCTTCGGCGACCGCGAGACGCCGCTCGGTCCGGCCGGCGCGAGCGGCTTCGGGGTCCGCCTGCTGGTGGAGCTGGCCCAGGAGTTCGCCAAACCCTGAGCATCAGGCGGCTTCGGGGCCGGGTTCGTCGAGGTCGGGGTTGGCGCGGGCCCAGGCGACGGCGTCGTGGGCGGTGTTGGGGGCGATCCGCAGTTGTTGGAGGACCTGTTCGGCCTGGTCGGGGGAGTCGGTGACCTCGACGAGGCGGGCGGCCAGTCGACGGGCCTGGTGGCGTCCGGCGGCGAGGTCGCGGTCGCGCTGCATCCAGGCGTCGTGCACCCGGCGGGCCGAGTCGGGGAGCTTGGCCAGCTGGCCGTGGCTGGCGGGTGGGACCCGGCGGCGGACCTCGAGTTGGGCCGGGCCGGTCTGGCGGGCCAGGCCGAACTGACAGGCCCGACCGACCGACCGTATGAGTGGGCTGTTGCGGCCGTGGCCGCCGAGGCCGAGTGCGGTGGCGGTCTCGGCCAGGTCCAGG
>JAOUEE010000372.1 GCA_029858875.1 Acidimicrobiia bacterium | reverse complement strand
CAGCGGCACGATTGCTGAATATGGCAACCCCACCGACCTCCCACGCGTCCTCGATCCGCGGGAGCACCGACAACACGAGCGCCAGGTAGGCGAAGGTGACGATCACCAGCAGGGGGATGTTGCGCAGGATCTCGACGAACACCCGGGCGCCGGTCGACACCAGCCAGTTGCCGGACAGTCGGGCAATGCCGATCAGCACCCCGAGGATGGTGGCCAACACGATGCCGGCCAGAGCCACGTACAAGGTGTTGCGGGCCCCGACCAACAGGGCGTCCTTCACGGGCTGCGACGTGCGGAAGCCCGACCCGGCGATGGGGAAGCCGGCCGGTTGGTCGAGGAACTCGAAGCCGGTGGGTATGCCCAGCTTCTGGCTGTTGGTACGGAAGTTGGAGATGAGGTAGCTGATGATGGCGACGACGACGCCCAACACCGTCAGCTGATAGACCCAGCCCAACACCTTGACGTTCCGCCAGAACGGCGGACGCTCGTCAGTCGCCATCATCCCCCTCGTTCGGCAACGACCGGTTCGGGGCCGCCACCCCGAACCGGTTCAGACGCAGACGGTCTACTTGTACGGCGGTGCGTACTGCAGGCCACCATCGGTGTAGAGGGCGTTGAGGCCCCGCTCCAGCCCCAGCGGGGTGAGGTGGCGATCGAAGATCTCGCCGTAGTTCCCGACCTGCTTGATGACCTGATAGTTCATGTCGGCGGGCAGATCGAGGCCTGGATCGAGCACCGCCCCGTCGACCTCGACACCGAGGAACGTCTTGATGTTGGGGTCCTCGGAGGTGAGGAAGTCGTCGACGTTGGCCGAGGTGATGCCCCATTCCTCGGCTTGGATGGTGGCGAAGATGGCCCATTCGATGGCCGACGCCCACGTCGAGTCGCCGTCGCGCACGGCCGGCGCGAGCGGCTCCTTGGAGAACACGCCATCGAGGATGCGCAGCGAATCGGCCCCGTCGGGGTAGTCGCTGCGCAGACCGACCAGCTGGCTGGTGTCACTGGTCCAGCCGTCGCACCGGCCGGCCAGGAAGGCTTCCTGGAGCAGTGCGGTGTCGTCGAAGGACAGGACGTCGAGAGTGACGCCGAGTCGGCTGGCCTCGTTGGCCACATTGCCCTCACTGGTGGTGCCACCGGCACTGCAGATCACGGCGCCGTCCATGTCGGCGATGGTCTCGAACTCGCTGTCGGCCGCCACCATCATCGCCTGCCCGTCGTAGTAGTTGGGCTGGAGGAACGTGGCACCTTCGAGCCCGTCGCGCGACGCGGTGAAGGTGGTGTTGCGCACCAACACGTCGTATTCGCCCGACTGGAGCTGGGTGAAGCGATCGGTCGTCTCCACGTCGACGAACTCGGTCGCGGTGGCGTCGCCGAGGACGGCGGCGGCGATGACGCTGCAGAAGTCGTTGTCGAATCCGGACCGCTCACCGGTGTCGGGGTCGACGAAGGCGAAGCCACGCAGCGCGTCCCGAGTGCCGCAGCGCACCAGGCCGGCCTGCTTGACGGCATCGAGCGTGCTGTCGCCCTGGGTCAGATCGACTTCGTCGCTGCCGTCGGCGGCCTCGGTGCCATCGGTCGGAGCCTCGGTGCCGTCGGTCGGCGCTTCGGTGCCGTCGGTCGGCGCTTCGTCGCTGCCCCCGTCGTCATCGCTCGAACACGCGCTCGCGACGAGCACGAACGCCAACAACATCGCCAGAACACGCCACAGTGTGGTCCTCATGGACTTCCCCTCCATTGCTGTACCGGGCTCATGACCCAGCACGGGCCAACCTACGGGGCCGATCACGTCCCGGCAAGGATGCCCGCCGGTCGGCGGCGTCAGTCGTCCTGATCGCGCAGGAAGGCTTGGAACTCGGCAGCGAGGTCGTCACCGCTCGGCAGCGGTGGATCGCCGATCTCGAGTTGGGCGTCGTAGCTGGCCTCGAGTTGGTGCAGCATCTCCAGGTGCTGCTCGTTCTCCTGGATGAGCCGGTCGAGGCGATTGCGGGTTCCGATGGCCTGCTCCCTGAGCCCGGTCGAGTCGAATCGGCGGTTGGCCACCGAGTCGAGTCCGTCGAGCAGCGAGGCGGCGGCGTCGGGATAGCTGATCCCCGTGAGGTAGTGCGGGGTCTGGGCCCACAACCCGATCGCGGGTACGCCCCGCTCGTGCAGGGCCTGCTCGATCACCGCCTGCATGCCCGCCGGCACCTCGACGGACGCCCGCGTGAACGGGTGGCGTTCGATCAGCTCGGGGGTGGACGCGGTGCACGAGAGGCGGCTGGGTCGAGTGTGGGGGGCCGCCGCCGGGTAGGCGCCCAGGCCGGCGACCAGGACCACGCCGAGGTCCGTCACCAGCTCCACCAGCTCGGCAGTGATGGCGTGCCACGCGTGGTCGGGTTCGGCTCCGTGGAGAATGATCACGTCGCGTTGGCGATCGTCGCGGACGGCGTCGACCCGCAGCTCGGGCCATCGCAGGTCGGTGGCCAGGCCGTCCTCGATGGTCAGGGTGGGCCGTCGGGCCCGATGGTCGAACAGCGCGTCGGCGTCACCGATCGCAATGGCCTCGACGGGGCGATCGAGGATGGTGCGCCGGGCGATGGCACTGCCCTCGCCGGCGTCGATCCAGCCGTCGAGACTGATGACCAGGACCGGTTCGTGCAGATCGGCATCACCAGTTGATGCGAGCAGGGTCACGACGACGATCGCAGCGTCTCGTGGGCGGCCTCGACCAGGAGCACGACCCCGTCGCCGAAGGCCTCGAATCCCTCGGGTTGGTCGCCCATGACGTCGGCCATGTAGCGCGAATAGACGCCTTCGAGGATGCAAGCCAGGCGCCAGTAGGAGAAGGCGACGAAGTAGTCGAGCTCGGCCAGGTCGGCACCGGTGGCCTCGGCGTACCACTGCGTGAGTTCGTGGCGACGGGCGAAGCCCTCGACGGTCGTGGGGGCATTGGGCAGCGCGGCCAGCTCGTCGCCGGGCTCGGTCCAGTAGACGAGGAGCAGCCCCATGTCGGCTCGGACCTCTCCCAGGGTGCACAGCTCCCAGTCGAGCACGGCGGCCACCTTGCCGTCCGCGCCGATGATGCAGTTGTCGAGGCGGTAGTCGCCGTGCACGATCCCGGCGCCGGGCTGGGGCGGGATGGCGGCGACGAGGCGGTCGTGCACCTCCTGGACCAACGGAAGATCCCGAGTGGTGGACTGCTCGAACTGGCCCTTCCACCGCCGCAGCTGACGGGCGATGTATGCGTCCTTCTTGGCCAGGTCGTCGAGACCGACGTCGGCCGGGTCGATCCGGTGCAGGCGGGCCAGCACCTCGATGAGGTCGCGGCTGGCGCCGAGACGCTGGTCCATGGACAGCGTGGCCGCAGAGGTGGGGTCACGGGCCACGGTGCCGTCGATGAAGGTCATGACGTAGAACGGCGCCCCGTTGATGGACTCGTCGGTACACAGGCCGACGAGCGGTGGCACCGGCACATCGCTGTCGCGGAGGGCGGCGATGAGGCGGTGCTCTCGACCCACGTCGTGTGCGGTGGCCAACACCTTCCCGAGTGGTGGACGGCGGAGCACCCAGCGGACGCCCGCGTCGTCGCCGACCCGGTAGGTCATGTTGGACCGACCCCCGGCGATGAGCTCGAAGCAC